>JAEEKN010000347.1 GCA_016282435.1 Lachnospiraceae bacterium
AAAACGAGCTGAACAATGAATTTTACCATTATCCAGCTCGCTAATTGTCTTAGGAGATATAATTTACAGACTTTTTTTCACGTACTCTTTCCCCCTTCTCTTCAGGGTATCTGTTTTCATATATACCATATAAATGGGGAGGTTGTCAATCATTTATCAGCCGTCATCACTGTCACATCACATAAGAAGGCATATCGCTTGAGAGGCAATACCTAGCCCCTCACCGGTGAAGCCAAGTCCTTCTTCGGTAGTTGCCTTTACATTTATCTGTGATATATCTATCCCTAAAGCTTTTGCCATATTCTCACGCATTTCAGGGATGAATTTAGCCAGTTTCGGTCTCTGGGCTATGATGGTCGAATCGATATTCGCTATCTCATAGCCTTCTTTTTTTATGAGTTCTGCCACCTTTTGAAGAAGGAGTATACTGGATATACCCTTATATGCATCGTCACTGTCCGGAAAATGCTGACCGATATCCCCCAGTGCTGCAGCACCCAGGATGGAATCCATTACGGCATGAATGAGGACATCCGCATCTGAATGTCCTAGTAGTCCCTTTTCGTACGGTATCTCAACACCACCGAGTATCAGTTTTCTGTCTTCCACTAGTTTATGTACATCATATCCGGTTCCGATTCTCATTTTTTTCTCCTGTTTTTATGCTTTTTTTATCGCATCAGTTTCCTGATTTTATGATTACAGCCCGATGCTCAGTACTGCAAGTGCTGCAAAAAGTGCCGGGATAGATACGATTACTCCGTTCTTGATATAACTTGTATATCTGAAAGCCACCTGATTCTTCTTCAGAATATTGCTCCACATGATAGCAGCCAGTGCTCCTACAGGTGTGAGCAGTGCCCCCAGATTCGAGCCTACTATAGCGGCATATACCGCAGGCTGTGTCACTGCAGCTGATGCATTACCAATAACCGGGCAAAACAGCACACTCATAGGTATGTTGTTTATCATGTTTGCGGTAAGGAATGAAGCAGCCCCGTATGAGAACTCGGGACGGCTGCATTCGAGAAGTGAACTGATTTTTTCAGTCACTCCGTATTTATCGAGCGATAGGACTATCACAAACATCGAGATAATAAAAGGCACCATTTCCCACGGAACACGTTTCAGACAATCCTTAAGTTCGTTTCCGTGTGTATGGGACAATCCTCTGTATCCAAGGTCAAACACAAAAAGCGAGCATGCAAAAGCCAGAGTAATGAGCCACATTTCCATCTCTATATATGCCGATATTACCAGCATTATTGTACACAACGAGAGATGTAAAAGACCTATACCAAGTAACCTTTTATCGGTTATCTTTTCTTCTGCTTTATTGGGTTTCAGCGGAAGTGCCAGTTTTTTTCTGAACAGAAAATAAAGAACACCAAATGCTACAAGGCCTGCTGCCAGGGTAGGAAGTGCCATCACCTTAAAATAATCTATAAAAGTTATGCCGTTTGCTGTAGCAAGATAAATATTTGTAGGATTTCCTATCACAAACATCATACTCCAGGTATTTGCGGCCACCAGTTCACAGAACAGGTAAGGCGTAGGATCTATACCTGCGTTCTTTGCGAAATAACATATAAAAGGCGTAAATGTAAGAATGATGATATCATTCGATGTAAATACCGTAAGTACCGATACGATCACAAACAGGAAAACAAACAGCTTTTTCTGGCTGGCTCTGGCCTTTGAAAGCGTAAAACAGGCCATGTATCTAAAGAATCCTACTTCATCGAGGAATACCGAAAGAACTGACATAGAGAAAAACAACACCAGAATCTTTAACGGGTTTACAGCTGTATCTGCGGTAAGTCCTTCAATAACTTCCTTTATGGATATGGTTCTTGTGAGAATGAGTGCCAGGGCTCCTGCCATGACTACCATCCAGTAAATGCTGACATTATGTTTTTTTATATTCACCGACGGTTTTACAAGTATCGAGGTGAGTAACCCCGCACATGTAACCGCCGAAATACCGACCGCTGTTTCCATTTCTCGCTCCTGACCTAGTGTCCCGTTGTCAATGTCCCTCGAAAACACCTTTAGCGTCCCTGAGGAACAAAACTATCCTACTTTCGAATCAAAAGTGCAAAGCGCACCCAAATTCCATAGTATAGCTATATTTTCATCGTCAGTCAAGAGAAATATTCACCAAAAATCTTAAACATCATCGTCAATTTGTATCAAGAATAACGGTCTCCCCGTCACATCACACCCATACCGACAGTACATTCAGCCCCGGCACGAACTGATACTGCATCTTTTTGCTTAACCGTGCTATCATTCTGATACCGGGTGGATTCGGGACTTTAACCCGTTAGAAACGTGCGCTGCTAGGCGCACCACAATATAAATCCCACAACAGAAATGTACTCCTGTTGTGGGATTTTTTTTAATAACATATCCGGTTTACTTGTTTTTCGAGAATCTCTCCGACCAGTAATCCTGTCCGTAAATATCAGTGAACTTGTACATGCCGATATAGTTATTTGTGAGATATGTATCACTCACTGTGATCTCACCGTTTACGGTCATCTGTTCACTCAGATAGTAGCTGTCTTTGTAACTTCCGTCATATCCGTAATAGTCACACAGAAAATCTATCTTGTCACCGTCTTTTATCTCTATCAGCCCTCTGAATTCGGTCTCGGTGACAGAATCGCTATATACCGGAGCGGCACCTGCGACTCTTCCTTTTCCGGTGTTTTTATCAAGGATAACCATGATATTTACACGTTCACCGTTTAGAAGTGCAGGAACTTTTCCTGTAATGGTATCTCCCGATGTATCCAGATGATAGTATGCTACGGGCTGGTTGTTGAGTGACAGCCAGGTTCCGTCGGTATCGGCTATCAGATTACCGTAGTCATCGATGGAATACAGATTATCAAGTCCCATATCTATATATCCTGTCCCGTCATCTACGAATACGTTGAGATCAACTTTATTTATCAGATTCCATTCACTCTCGGAGAGAGATATATACTTTTTGCCGTTCTGATCACTCTGCCACTTAAGTTTAGAAGCATCAAACAGATTTGCACCTACATATCCTGCTACATCCTCATCACTCATGGACCTTCCGCCGAATCCCGTAAATGAAGAGATGATATCCATCAGTGAATCTGAACTTCCTCCGCTGGGAGCACCGCCGCCCAAAAGTGAGATGAGTGAGCTCGAAGAACTGCTTCCTGCTGCTTGGCCTGCGCCCTGTATTCCTGCGAATTCCTTGATACAGGCCGAATACTCATCATCAAGTCCTATCTGGTCATATGTTGATACAGCCGAATTCACCTTGGATGTCTTGCGGTAAGGGAAGTATATCGATACTCCGTAGGCATTCGTCATATTTGATGAAGTTCTGTTGTATTTTACCGCTGAAAGAAGGGTGTCTGCCAGAGCTTTTCCTTCACTAGTGTTGAGGTTCAGTGCCAGGTTTATAAGGTCTACCTGGTCAATGGGCTGTGAAGGAGAGAATTCCCTCGCTCCGCTTCTGGCATCCGATACAACCTCGTATTTTTTGTCGGTAATAAGCTTTGTAGTACTGGTTGAGAAAGCCTTAAAATCATCACCTAAGGTCTGTGAGAGTTCAGCCAGATCTATAAGTGACAATGTGGTCTTTTCTCCGGGACATTTTCTATTGCACTCATCTATGAAATCATCGATGATGTTTTTACCTATCTCGGTCGTGGGCATCGAAGTATTGTTTGAGAGCGCTGTCAGCCAGTTGGTGTAATACCAGCCTATGCCGGGTTCTGTCTCTTCAGAAGAGATAGCGTAATCCGCATACTTTGACAGCATGATATCGGTCTCAACAGTAGCCATGAGGCAGGCATCAAAGCCTATGAAATCAAACTTCATTCCTGCGTTCTTCAAAGCTTTATCAATACCTGCAAGGTTCATGGAGCCCGATGAAGAATGTGTTTCATCATATCCGTAACCTGACAGCGATCCTCCGCCGTGATCCCAGAATATCAGCATATTCCTGTTTGCAGGATAGTTCTTCGATGCATAATTTATGAACTCCGTAAGAGTTCCGGGATCGGTCATGGCCTTATTACCCATGTTGCTCTCAAGGCAGGTCATGCCACCGCTTGTAACCTTATATATCTGGTTTGTGTTAGTACTTATGGCACCGGTTTTCCATCTGCTGCATCCGCCTGTATAAACGATGATGTTTACCTTTTCGGACAGGTTGGCCTTCATCATCTCGTTCAGGTCATTTGTAGCCATACCGTACTTGCTCTCCAGATCGGTACCGCACAGATATACCATGATAGTCACAGTATCATCGCCGTTTCCTTTGATGGCAGTGTATCTTCCACGGGCTTCACTGCTGACATTTGTATTGAGGGTTCCGGTGTTTTTGGGAGATACCCAGTCACTGCTGGTTCCGGATACATTCTGGAACATGCTAGAGCCGAATCCCGAAGATATGATGCTTCCGAGTGAGCTTAAGTCGAGGCCTGTCGAAGTGTTGCTTCCTATAGAACCTACATTTCCTATATCAGGGAGTCCGGAACTGTCCCCGGATGAGCTTCCTCCGCCGAGAAGTGAGAATAGTCCTCCGCCTCCTCCAAGCAGAACGACAGCTATTACTATTATTATGATCTTTGACAATCCGCCGCCGGAATTTCCACCGTCGAATCCGGATCTCGATCCACCGCCGGAACTTCCACCGGATCTTCCACTGCCGCTTCCTACAGGACCGGTACCTAAACCGCTTCCTCTTTTGTTTACTCCGTTACCTGTTCCGGTAACATTTTTCTGTCTTCCCTGTTCAGGCATTGTCTTTTCCTCCTAACCTGTTTCGAAGATATTCATATCTGAGCCTTTTTTCTTCTTTGGCAAAATGAACATCCCTGCTTTGCTTTGTATACTTTGAATAATCCAGTTTTTCATCAAACTGCTCACTTGTCAGGTCAAACACACATCCGCCGACATCATTAAACAGATGGTAGTTGCCATCCGACAGCTCTATGCCATATACTTCTCCGCCGAAGATGTCCTGTACCAGGAATGCCGTGATGGAGCATTGCCCCAGTGTCCTGTTATCCTCACTCCATTTGTCGCGCAGTCTCGGGGCGCAGGTGTAGCTGCACCAGATATTTGACAGGGCATCATACAGGGCTCTTGGTGTAGCTATAGCGGGGTATTCATCAGAAATTGCTGGAACTGTAGCATTTTCCCAGCCGTAAAACTTATAACCCATATCTTTTATACCTCTTTTCTCGCATAAGAATACCATTCTTTACGGGGGTTGTCAAATGAAAAATGCCGAGGCCCCATGTAAGCCTTCGGCAAAGAGTTATCTAAGTTCATAAGTAATATCCAGCGAATTGCTGTCTGCGGTTACTTTTCCTATCGAGCCGCTTATCACGGGAATCTGAGGGGGAAGATGTCCAAGGTCCACGTCAAGTATGACAGGGACATTCAGGTCTTTTAGTATTCTGACGGCAGCCTCCCGGCAGTCAATCCCGAACATATTGTCCCTGATATGCATGGGACGCCCGATGAGAAAGCCTGCTGCTCTGTCAAACCATCCAGCTTCTTTCAACTGCCACAGAGATCTTGTGATGGATATCGGATTTAAGTCACAGGATTCCAGGAACCAGATGATACCGTCATCGGAGTATTTTTCGTTGAATTCCTTTACTTTATCAAATTTTGTACCGCAGAGTATGGTCAATATGTCAAGGCATCCTCCGAGCATCCTGCCGGAGAAACTGACGGGTCGACTGAGCCGTGCTTCGTTTTCGGAATAGTAATTCCCTTCTGTAAATACGGACATAGAGTACGGTTCCGTAGCATTGAGCGGAGCTAAAGGGTTCTCTGCCGAACTCAGGCTTTCAATCTCCCATTTTTTGTAGTTCGTAAAAGAGGTCTTTTTACCACACAGCAGATCAAAAGAGTCTGTTAAATAAGGATGCATAGGACGCATACCGAATGATGACGCGCACGGGCCATATACGGCCGCAGTATCACAGAGAGTGGTAAGGGTAAAAATCAGATTCGTATTGTCCGAGTATCCGAGGAACCACTTAGGCTTCGATTTTGATATGGATTCAAAATCAACGAAGCTCAGATCTTCGTTCATGGTCTCGCCACCACCTACAGAAATGATGATGTCGCTCCTGTCATTCATAAAGAAATCATTTATCTCTTCGGCACATTTCTCGGGAGTATTGCTTTTACCGATGCCTTTGTCCTCATAAACATTTGGTCCCGGTACACATGAATATCCCTGTTCGCCAAAAAACGAAAGAGCAGACTTAAACCTGCTGTGATATGGTTCTAAAGAAGCACAGCCAAATGAAGGCGCTATAAAACCGATCCTGCCGCCGTGCTGTAAAAAATCTGAATATCTCATGAAGAGTCTCCTTATATTTTTCTTAAACATCGTGTCAAAGTCACCTCGAAAACACCTTCAGCGTTTCCTCGGTAACAAAACAATGCTCCGCATCTCTTCTGTTTTGTTACAGTATAGTACAATAAACAAATATTTGCAAAACATTTTAAAATGAGTTATACTAGAATTAATAAGAGAGAAAATTGATGCCGTTTTCGGCTGTAAGGAAAGGAGGTCCGGTACGTATGACAGATAAAGAGCGAAGAGAACTTGTAGAAGGTCCCAGAAAGAAGCCGACGCCTGCAGCAGATACTTTGGGTAAGGGAACGGGAAGCCGTGCCGGGACTGCCGGACCGAAAGTAACAGGAACTTCACGAAATACCGGGAAGCCATCCGCTAAGAACACGGGTACCAAATCAGGCAAAGGCACGGATTCATCTGTTATCATGAAGCGAGTCATCGTTATCGCAGTGGTAGCGGCCATCATCGGCGGATTTGTACTATACAGCTATTTTACGAGCAAGGTATATAAGAGTGCACCGGGCACAGTGGGGAATACTGCCGGGAATCTCTATAACGGCGGACTTTTTTGTGAGAACGGGGACAGGATATACTTCAGCAATCCGAATGATGACTATACCCTGTATTCCATGAATCTGCAAATAGATGATTTCAAGAAGCTCTATGATGATTACGCCCGTTACATCAACGTGGACGAGAACTACGTCTTCTACACCAGAATGAACAACAAGAAAACAAACCCTACACAGAGTATATTCATATTCTACAGTACGGGAGTGTTCAGGCTGAAAAAGAACGGCGGCAGTCTCCAGATGATATCGCCTGACCCCTGCGGCAGCCTGCTTCTCTATGATAACAGGCTCTACTATGAGTCTTATAAGGATAATGCGCTGACACTTCACAGGGTGGATATCAACAAGGAAAACGACAGGAAGCTGTTCAGCGACGATACTCCCGTAGCTTCGGTATACGGGGATAAGCTGTACTATTCGGGGAACCTGAGCGACCAGAATATACATTATGTAAATACAAGTGGAAATACTGCTGTGGCCGTTGAGACCAAAGCATATCTTCCTATCGCTCTGGATGAGGGTATATTCTATATATCAACCGAGAATGATTATAACATATATCTTGTCGATTATGAGGACAAGGAGAGAAAATGCATTGTAAACCGTCCGGTAACGTGGTATAATATAACGACCGACGGCAAATATGTCTTCTATAACTGTGACAAGGAAGACGAAAACGGCATGTATATGCTTGACAGGGAAAAGAATGAGGAGACAAAGATAGCCGAAGGAAACTTCAAATGGATAAATCTTGCAGGCGGATATTGTTTCTACTTTGACTTTTTCAGTGAAAAGGTGTATGCTTATGATTATGTTAACAAGAGATTGAACGCATTTATCCCGCCCGTGAAGAAATGAAAGGATTACTACAGTACACATGAGAAAGAGATATCGCCTGCTCGCAGGCTTGCTATTATCACTTATAGGAATTATCTGGGTATGCTTCCTGGTGCTTCATGAACCTGATGATTCCGCATCAAAAGAAATTCAGGACACCTTTACTTCCCAGCTTATGGAAGCAAAGCAAAAAGTGGAGAACGAAGCTAAAAAGCAGGCTGAGAAGCCTACACCGGAGCCGACTTCTACACCAGAGCCCACTGCGGATCCCGAGCCTACCGATACAGAGGCTACACCCACCCCTACACCTCTGGTAGCTCCGGAGTATATAAAGTTTGATTATATCGTGGCGAATATCACGGACAAGATGAACGTTCGTGAAGGCGCCGGACAGAACAAGAAGGTAGTAGGAACACTTCCTGCCGATGGATACGGAAAAGTCATAGAGAGAGGAAATGAGTGGTTCAAGATCAAGTCAGGTGATGTGACGGGTTATGTATCCACACAGTATATCTTAAAGGATACCGATGCTGTAAAGAAGATCAGAGAACTCGGTGCCTTGAAGATCAAAGTCACAGGTAATGATGTGAATGTCCGCAAGGAACCGAACACCACATGTGAGGTAAGGCTTCAGGCTAAAGCAGGAACCAAATATGATTATTATCCCGAATATTCCACACAGCTGTTCTACGCTGTGATGATAGACGGTGAGATCAGTTATGTATCTACCAGCTATGCAGAAGTAGATATCTCATTAAAGACTGCATATAAATAAAAAAATCCCCGTATTTCGACAGTTTCGGAATACGGGGATCTTTTTATTTATATCCTATAATTGAAACAATTTTTGTTATTTCTCTAATAATTATGATATTTTTCTCTTCTTCCATTAGTTTATTTATTAATGATGTATAAATATCCGGCACTATTTCATTTTTTCTATAATTACTTATTAAATACCCTTTATTATCGTAGATATCATTACATAAGAAATCATACACTAACATTTTTACATCTGAAATATTTATACTTTCTTGAGGAACAAATATAAAAACATCATAAATTTTAACATTTTGGATTAAATTATTTTTCATAATGTAATTATACACTTCTGCCAGTCTTTCTTTACAGATACTTTAACAGTTCTTCTCTGGCATTATCAAGTCTTGCATCCGACAGACCAAAATCCATCTTCTTATATGACCATGCTGCACGGCCGATATCGTACTTCTTGAATATCTCGTTGATGGTTTTGTACCACTCGATGGTATCCTCGCTTGAAGCCAGCTCTATAACACCGTATTCACCGCAGTAGAGAGGTGCGTTGTTCTTCTCAGCTGCCTCTATAGCGCTCTTAAACTGCTCTTCGAAATACCTGCTGTCTATCATATCATCATCCGAACCCGGTACGAAGAAATCTCTCACCCAGTTCTCGCTGATGGGACGGCATGCATCCTTATACTCTTTATATGTCATCTTGAATTTGAGTCTAAGATCCCTGGGCATTACATCTATCCAGCCCGCACCCTGATGTGTAAATATCAGAGGCTCATAGCAGTGGAAGTTATAGATGACATTCTCATCATATGGAGGATCGAGATCCTTTACGGCAAAAACATGGTTATTCCAGTAGCTTCCGACAAGTATCTTTACAACAGGAGCTTTCTTTCTGATTCCCCCGATAGTACGTTTTATGATGGCGTTCCATGTTTTGATATACGCCTTATCCGTTACTTCATTCAGCAGCTCAAACGCTACTCTTTCACCGATATTCCCGTAACGCTCAGCAAAATTCTCCCAGAGTTTTACAAAACGATCCTGATATGCCTCGTTTTCAAAGAAACCTGTCTCTCCGTAATGACTGTCAAAACTGAAACCATATGTCTTGTGCAGATCAAGGATCATGTTGAGACCGTATTTCCCACACCATTCTATAGCCTTATCGATATATGTAAAGCCTTTATCGATATAATTCCCTTTTTCATCCTCTACCAGATTATAATCCACAGGGATACGAACGTGATCCAGTCCCCAGTCACTGATAGTCTTGATATCACTTTCTTTGATAAAACTGTCGTAATGCTCATATGTGTGATTGCACTGTGACAGCCAGCCTCCTAAATTCACTCCGCGCTTGTAACCTTTCCAATCCCTCATACTCTTCTCCTTTTCATGTTTTTATACCTTGATCATTTTTCAATAACTCTTTTTCACGAACGACCTTTCGATGTATCTATGCCCTGCCGCTACTATAACAGTTCCGATACTGCTTTCAGATCCGGCAGTATTTTCCATGCTTTTTTTCTCATTTCGTCATCCGGCGGTATGATATCCGGTACCATGATGGGTCTCATCCCGGCCGAATATGCTGCTCTGATCCCATTAAACGAGTCTTCTATCACAACGGATTCCGAAGGGGTTCCTCCCAGTCTCTCACAACTCATGAGGAATATCTCCGGATCGGGTTTTCCTTTGTTGAACATCCCGCCGCCCACTATATCGTCAAAGTATCCGACAAGTCCGGTGTCGGTCAGCTGAGGTCTCACACGCTCTATAGGCGTGGACGATGCCAGTCCCAGTTTATAGCCCTTTGACTTTAAATCCGCCAGACACTCCGCAGCATAATACTTTAACGGCATTCCTTCCGTCTCCACGAATCTGTCGAACTCCACGAGAGTCTCTCTTCTAAACTCCTCTCCGCTAAGCCCTTTTACGCCGCTTGCCGCTATGTACCTGTCAAGGACACTTACAATATTTGAATCGGGTGTACCGAGAACCAGGGCAAATGCCTCCAGGATATTCCGGATCCCGTATTTTTCTGCTGTTTGGATCCAGACCTTTTTATCCAGTGCCTCAGAATCAAACAGGACACCGTCCATGTCAAATATCACTGTTTTTATATTATCATACATTTTTTTGATTTTCTTTCTCTTTTGATATAGTATCTTGTACGTTAAAAAGGAAAAAGGCTATTTATGGTATGGTTCGTTATTCAGGATGCGGAACGACCTGTACACCTGTTCCAGCAGTATAACACGCATCAGCTGATGTGGGAATGTCATGTCTGAAAAGCTCAGATGCATGTCACATTTTTGAAGTACTTCATCGGACAACCCCAGTGAACCTCCTATCACAAACCCGATATGTCCCACTCCTTTGTTACCGAGGTCCTTTATTTTTTCCGAAAGTCCCTCAGAAGTTAACTTTTTGCCCTTAATGGCAAGTGCTATATAGTAACATCCGTCCTTGAATTTTGACAGCAGCCTCTCGCCTTCTTTTTCCTTTATCTTCTGTTCTATAGCCTCTCCCGCACCGTCCGGTGTCTTCTCGTCCTGTACCTCAATGATTTCAAGCGTGCAGTACCTGGAGAGCCTCTTTGAATATTCGGCGATAGCATCCGAAAAGAATTTTTCTTTTATCCTGCCTACGCAAAGTACCGATATTTTCAATATTCTACCTCATTAGCCCGCTTCTTTGTCCTTGGTTACGGCTTTGGGATTTTTTGTAACCCTGCATTTGCGGATCATTTTGTTCTTTACTTCCAGAATGCTGATGTTATAATCCCCATATGTTACATTTTCTCTTTCCCCGTCACTGGGTATCCTGTCAAGCAGGCTAATGATGAGACCGTTTACGGTATCAAAGTTCTCAAGTTCAGTGTCCCTAATCTCTATACCGGTTTCTTCCGCCACTTCGCTTAAACCGGCCTCGCCCCTCAGGATGTATGAACCGTCCTTGGCCTTTATGATCATTTTGTCTTCGTTATCGAACTCATCCTCGATATCTCCGACTATCTCCTCCAGGATGTCTTCCATAGCCACTATGCCGGCAGTCTGACCGTATTCGTCTATGACTATAGCCATATGGGTCTTTTTTATCTGCATCTGATTGAACAGTTCATCGATAGTCATCGTGTCGGGCACAAAGAACGGCTTTCTGGCTATATCCTTCAGCCTCTTTTGCTTGTATTCACCCGAAGCATAACACTTGGCCACATCTTTCAAATGAAGAACACCAATGATGTTATCGATATCATCAGTATACAGAGGGTATCTTGAAAAAGCCTCTCCCGCCATGAATCCCATGGCTTCTTCTATACTGAGTTCCGAATCCACGCCGACTATTTTGGTCCTGTGTGTCATGATATCCTTTGTCTGTTTCTCATCGAAAGAGATAATATTTGATATCATTTCTGCTTCATCATCATCTATGACGCCCTGTTCCTGACCTTCATTTACTATGGAGATAATTTCTTCTTCAGTCACGTTCTCCTCGAGGTCTTTAAGTTTTATGCCGAAAGGCAGAAGCACCAGTGCGCAGCATCCTTCAAGCAAAAGACTTAAGGGTTTAAAAAGATATGTGATAAACTTCATGAACCCAAAGGTCTTAAAGAATATATTTTCCGTATTCCTGTTCGCCAGTCTGTCGGGAAGAATATATGTAAACAGAGTTACCAGGAAAAAGAGCGCCAGCGACAGCGGAACGCATATTGCAAGCTGTGCCAGGATCTCGTCGGACTCCACATTACCGAGGATACTTCTTAAGGGACCCGATACAAACAGCATACCTATGACTATCCAGGCTATACCTCTGATCAGCCAGCATGCATTATAAAAATGATTTTCATTCTTATCAATAAACGAAAGGGCATCTGAAGCCCTCTCGTTTATACGTTCGTTTTCATCTTCGCTTTTTTCTTTTAGTTCATTTACACTTACGTGCTCAAATGCGGATTTTGCCAGTGCCACGAAAAAGTCAAATATCGTGATAAACACTATTATCAGGGTCGCCGCCCAATGGTCTATGTCCATTTCTTTCCTCTTTTATATGTTTTATTGTTTCATTGATACAGCCTGATCGTTCAGGTGATCCATGATATTCATCATCTCATTCACAGTAGCTGAATTATGCTGGCTGGATTCATATGTTTCCTTCGTATGAGCAGTCACCTCTTCCATTATCGCCGAGATGCTCTGTACTGCGTCAACTATGCCCTTGTTGGATTCTGCCAGGCTCGAAACCGCTCCGTTCAATCCACCCGCGCTTCTTTCGATATTGGCTGCGTCATTCTTGATGATATCCAGGCTCCGAACTGTCTCCATCGTAGCGTCATGCTGTCTTTTGCTGCTGTCGATAAACGCTCTGATGGCTTTATCAACATCTGCCAGCTTGGAACCTATGCTGTTTATAAGATTGCTTATATCTCCTGTAGCTTCCTGGGTCTGGTTTGCCAGGCTCGATATTTCACCTGCTACTACAGAGAATCCTCTGCCGGCTTCTCCCGCTCTCGCAGCTTCTATGCTGGCGTTAAGTGCCAGAAGTGAGGTCTGATCCGCTACGTTGTTTATCAGATCTACGATGGTCTGCATCTGCTGAGTAGCGTTTTCGAGCTCTCCGAGTGCTGTAGCTGCATCATTTGAAAATCTGTCAGAATCCTTTACTTCTTTCTCAAGGTTACCCATATTTACAGAACCGAGCGAGATAGCTTTTCCTGTTTCCGTAACATTCTTTGCGATCTCATCTGCATGCTTTGTAACTTCATCCAGTCTCTTCTGGATTTCTTCGGTCATTACTATCTGCGTCTGGATGGAATCGGTGGTAACAGATGTTCCGGTGGTGACTTCTTCCATTGCAGAACAGGTTCTGTCCATAGCATCGCTCAGGTCTTTCATTTTTATATTCATCAGACCGATATCATCCGTCATCTCCCTTGATACGGATAATATGGTATCAAGAAGTGATGATGCATGGTTCTTTTCCACTTCTATGTTGTCGAGCTTTTCTTTGTTTATGATAGCTCCCATTCCCGCTACAAAAATATTGAATATACCGCACAAAAGGAGCAGAAGGATCTGGATCTCCGTAGTAACTATTCCCTGCTGGTCAAGTCCGGTGGACAATGCTTCAACAACCACCGATGCTACATTTATTATGTTAAATACTATGGCCGTGTACAGAGCAAATTTCTTATCCGCATATGCATTAAGTGCTATCATAAGTACCAGAGCATAGGTAAATACCAGATTGTTATTCTTGGTAAACAGCATGATAGCCCAGGGGATCGCAAATCCGAAAAGGATTATGTACTTTACCGCATCTATATACTGCCCTGTCTTCTGCATAATGATTGCTACCGCTCCGGGAATAGCCAGCGTAAAGAATACTAAGGCAAAATATCCCCAGGACCTGTTTCCTTTTATAGATTCCAACAGGTACGCTGCAGCAATAACCGAGATAGTGATAATATAACACATCACCGCCGCTTTGTTACGTCTGACTGTTTCATTCATTTTTTTATTATCCGCCATCTTCTATACTCCTCCTCTCAAACTGCTGTGATGTCTACATTAGTTTTTCATCGCAACCTTAAGTTTTGAAAATTTGTATAATATTATTTATTATACCAAATTTTCAGAAAAAATCAATCTGTTTTTCTGTTAATACAAATCAAAAAAAGCATGTGCCCTATCAGAACACATGCTAAATATTTATCTGTTCAAGATCAATAAATATATCCCTTAGCCTTCAGAAGTTCAGCCATGAGAACCGCTCCTCCTGCAGCGCCTCTTAATGTATTGTGTGAAAGACCTACAAACTTGTACTGATATACTTTATCTTCTCTGAGTCTGCCCATGCATACAGCCATTCCGCCTTCTGTATCACGGTCAAGCTTTGTCTGGGGACGGTTGTCCTCTTCAAAGTAGTGGATGAACTGCTTGGGAGCTGAAGGAAGTTCAAGTTCCTGAGGAACACCCTTGAAGTTTGCCCACTTTTCAAGTATCTGCTCTTTGGTAGGCTTCTTCTTGAAGTTTACAAATACTGCTGCCATATGTCCGTTTGTTACGGGAACACGGATACACTGTGTGGTGATGACAGGGCTTGATGCCTTTACTATCTCACCGTTCTCGATATGACCCCAGATTCTTAAAGGCTCCTGCTCAGACTTCTCTTCCTCACCGCCAATATAGGGGATTACATTGTCGATCATCTCGGGCCAGTCCTTGAAGTTCTTGCCTGCGCATGAGATAGCCTGATATGTGGTAGCTACTACTGTCTCGGGTTCAAACTCTGACAGTGCAAACAGAGCGGGAGTATAGCTCTGGATGGAACAGTTGGGCTTTACAGCTACGAAGCCCTTCTTTGTTCCGAGACGCTTCTTCTGGAACTCGATAACATCTGTATGCTCCGGATTAAGCTCCGGTACGATCATGGGAACATCAGGTGTCCAGCGGTGTGCACTGTTGTTAGATACTACGGGAACCTCTGCCTTTGCATATGCTTCCTCGATAGCTCTGATCTCATCCTTTGTCATATCTACTGCTGAGAAACAGAAGTCAACCTTGGCAGCTACTGCTTCTACCTCGTTAACGTTCATAACGATCATGTCTTTTACTGCTGCGGGCATCTCGGTATCCATCTTCCATCTGTCACCTACAGCCTCTGCATATGTCTTTCCCGCACTTCTGGGGCTGGCTGCCACTGCTGCCACCTCAAACCAGGGATGATTCTCAAGTAACTGAATAAATCTCTGTCCTACCATACCCGTTGCACCGAGTATACCTGCTTTTAACTTTGCCATAACTGTTTCCTGCCTTTCTTCTATCGTGATTTCCGTATAACTGTCTACCGGGAATGCACCTTTAATAATTTGTCTTTATCTGACGTACATTTGTCCGTCTGAGAAAATATGATGATATATTATCACATATGTTTATAAAATGCAAGAGGTTTTTCAATAAAAATATACACAAATTTACCGCTTATATGACCTTGCTATTCGTTATTATTTCCCAAGGATGTTATAGTCTCACAAGAATGTTTAGTTTACCCTTCCTGCTTGTGCCTACAATCTCCGCCAGTTTGAATCTCCCGAACCCCCTGACTGTCACCGAATCGTCCTGCTTTAGCGCGAGCGACGTATTCTCCGTCAGGCGTCCGTTCACAAACACTTTCTTTTGAGCAAAGTATTCCATAGCAGCACTCCTCGACAGATTGTACACCTTTGCTATCACTGCATCGATACGTTCTGAAGCCACCTGTATCATCTTTTCTTTATCAAAACTCTTCGGTATATCCCTGATATCTTCCGCCTCCGCCCTTCGCACACTGACTGAAGTATGCTTTACGCTGATGAGGTTTTCTATGATAAAATCCGAGATCCTGTCCAGGCAGAACAGATATGCCTTCTTACCCGTGACCAGTATGTCTCCGAGCAGGCTCCGTTCTATCCCGAGACTCATGAGAGCCCCCAGGAAATCCCTGTGTACGAGGTCATCGGCAAACTTGTCTACCAGCGGAACTATGGCCAGAGTATCTATAGGGAATGCCTCTTCGTATCCCAGTGATTCCGGATCTCCGAAACGCACAACGCCCCTCTCCGCTCCCTCATATCCGCCGAAAACAGCAGGCTTTGCATAATCCAGGTTTCTTTTTTCTTCGTAAAAAAGAGACAAATCAGCCATACCCAGAAACTGGGTAAAGGTGAACTGTCCCTTTGTATAACTTCTGTCCGCCAGCTCGGCGAAACGCTTTTTTGTAAATTCTGTTTCTTCCATATATTACCTGTCTTTTCATAAAGAATGTCATTCTGTACGTAAGCAAAGGAATTTTCATATCATAAGATTCTTCGCTACGCTCAGAATGACAATTCATAATCAATCATTTTACATTCTTCTTATATATTATCTCCAGGCCCTTCATCGTGAGCCTTCTGTCATACTCATCGATCATATCCGTAGCATTTGCTATGATGGAACCCAGACCTCCGGTAGCCACTACCTTCATATTCTTAAGTCCTGTTTCTTCTTTTACTCTCTTTATAATATATTCGGTCTGTCCGATGCATCCGTAAAGAAGTCCTGCCTGCATACTTGAAACAGTATCACTTGCGAGTATGGTATCCGGAAGCTTCAGTTCTATCTCCGGAAGCTTGGCCGTATCGTTCCACAGTGCATTCGCGCTTATCCTGATTCCGGGAGCTGTGATACCGTAACGGAACGAACCGTCTTCTTCTACGAGATCGTATGTGGTAGCGGTTCCGTAGTCAATGACCATGGTATTGCCGCCGTATATCTGATAAGCTGCTGCCAGATCCACTATTCTGTCCGCACCGGCTTCTTTTGTGTTCGCCAGCCTGATCTTTATACCTGTCTTTGTGCCAGCTCCCACTTCCATAGGACGGATACCTGTCAGCTTTATAATACCGTTTATCAGCGAGTGCATGATGGCGGGAACTACGCTCGCTACGATACAGCCGTCGATACTTTCAACGGGCAGCTGATTTATCCAGAGCTGTTCACGGATAGCTGCACTGAATTCATCAGAAGTTCTCGGAAGTTTTGTGGTTATAGCAAAGAAAACCTTGAACTCACCTTTATCTATAACCGCAAAATTTGTGTTTGTATTTCCTACATCTACTGCTAATAACATAAATCTGTTCCTCCATAGTCTTTTTCAACCGCTTCAAACTATACTATGATGTTGCCACGGATTGCTTCGTTGCTAGCACCTCTCGCAATCCTGCAAACACCTCGAATCCCGCGATTTTCCAAGGAAAATCGCTACTTCTCGGTGTTTGGGCGGTCGAAAGTCTCAAAGCCTTTTCAAGCAAGCTTGAACGGCTTTTGGACTTTTGACCTTAGCATCATACTATATTTTATGGTAACTGTCAACTAAGAGTATAACAAAACAGAAGATATCCCCCACCTCTTAGCGTAGCGAAGGTGGGGGGAGATCTTCGATTCAGGCGGGGTTCAAGCCCCGACTGAAATGAGATGCGAAGCATCGTTTTGTTACCGAGGAAACGCTGAAGGCGTTTTCGAGGTGACTTTGACTACAGCTCCGCCTACCGGACTCACTTGTACATCAACGATTTTTACCGGTTTTAAGCCTCTCCCCGTATCCTGCAAGGTATTCGAGTATTTCTTCCCTCGACTGGCACACGTTTATGTCCCTGCGCAGTCCTGCTGAGTACGGAAAACCCTCTGTGTACCACGCTATATGGGACCTCATCTCACGTATAGCCGTCCATTCACCTTTTAGTTCGACCAGCATATCAAGATGCCGTGCTATCATAGTGTAGACTTCATCAAAATCGGGTTTATTAATTTTACTGTTTTGGCCTTTCAGTAATCCGATAGTATTTAAATAATCCTTTATATTCCTGAATATCCATGGATTTCCCTGTGCACCACGGGCTACCATGATACCGTCACATCCGGTGTACTTAAGCATGCGTTCTGCATCCTCGGGTGTAAATATATCTCCGTTCCCTATGACCGGTATGCTGACGCTCTGTTTTACCGCTGCTATGATATCCCAGTCTGCTTTCCCGCTGTAGTACTGCTCCCTGGTCCTGCCATGTACCGCTATAGCAGAGGCTCCGGCCTCCTCCATGGCTTTTGCAAATTCGGGTGCGTTTGCATCTCCCGCAGCAAAACCTTTTCGTATCTTTACGGTCACCGGTTTCCTCACGGCTTTTACCATAGCACTTACCACTTCCGCCGCAAGCTTCATATTTTTCATCATGGCCGACCCTTCGCCGTTGTTTACCACCTTCGGCACCGGACATCCCATATTTATATCGAATATATCGAAGTTCCCGTCCTCTATCCTCTTTGCTGTCTCCGCCATGATATCCGGTTCACTGCCAAAGAGCTGCAAAGCTACGGGTCGCTCCCTGTCATCCACCCGGAGCATATCTTTGGTGTTTGAATTATTGTAATGGATACCCTTCGCGCTCACCATCTCGGTGTAGATCAGGTCGGCTCCCTGTTCCTTGCACAGGAGCCTGAACGGCATGTCCGTCACCCCTGCCATGGGTCCGAGCGAAATTATCCCGACATCTATGTTACCTATCTTCATATATCATTCTGTTCCTACTTATACTTATTTACATATATTTTTCTTTTAAAGCCTTCTTCACGAATAAGGTGTAATTTATATCACCTCGAAAACACTGTTCCGCCTCTATTTTGGTCAAAGTCACCTCGAAAACGCCTTTAGCGTTTCCTCGGTAACAAAACGATGCTCCGCATCTTCTGTTTTGTTATATCATATAATTAAACATTTCACAACTTATAGTTTTAGATTTGCTTTCACCGGCAGATTATGGTATTATACAGTTATCCCGTTATTTTCGAGGTAATGTCATGAGGAAGCCTATAGTGATCATAGAAAAAGAAGAGACCGTCCCGGCAGAAATACTAAGCTGGGCTTCTTCACATTCTGTTCCCGTAATCCAGGAACATTCAAAAAATGCTGAAGTACCGGTTGCAGCTGACGGGTCTGTAAGCGACATCCCCTTATCGGACTATGATTATGTCATAGAATATTCTGAAGATATCACTACGGACTATCTGGATACAGCGTACTGTCATGCCCATAACCTGCCCGCTGACATCACATCTACCTCCAGACTCGTAATACGTGAAATAGGTCCCGAAGATCTTGATTCATACCGTGAAATCCTCTGTAAATATCCCGAAGCAGTATCGGACCCTACTCTTTTAAACCTGCCCTTCGATGAATTTAAGTACAGACACCTCGCATACATGAAATACAGCTATTCTCTGTTGGGATACGGTATTTGGGGCATATTCCTCAAAAATACAGAAGGTGATATCACAAGCAAAATGATAGGTATAGCCGGTCTCGACGGAACCGGTATTCCCTCTCTTTCATATGCACTTTTTGAAGAATATCAGGGCATGGGCTATGCATCGGAAGCATGTAAGGCTATAATAGATTATGCGGTATGTAATCACGAAATAAACCGTATTAATCTATGCGTCAAACAAGATAATACTTCTTCACTTAAGCTTGCCCGAAAACTGATAACTTTATATCCTGACACACTATCAATCCTAGAAGAAAGACCATAGCAGGAAAGATTGCCACTCTGCATTCGGATTATGTGTAATTAATTGTCCCGATCAGCATATCCACTAGTTCGGACTTCCACTACCTCTCCTTCTGCTGTATATGTGAATCCTACCAGCCTGTTGCCGCACCAGATGGTTTCTGCATCCGATTCCTTACTTTTAACTTTCTTTAATATTGCTTTTAACCCACCCGGTGTGCCCTTTCCAGCTGAACCGGTCCATATCGGTAAAAACATCTCCATAAGTTTGTCCGTTTTGGCCTTTTCAGGTACCGGAAAATATCTGTACAGCCACTTTATGTACTTTGTTTCATTCTCATCAGCAAAAAAATCCGCAAACTCCAGGAGCTCACCGGTATCCTCAAACCCTGTTTTTTTATGAAGCCCGATGGAGTTCATGTTGTCCCGTCTAACTGCCGCTACTACATTTTCGGCAGCCTCGTATCTTTCATATTCCTTGAAAGCCTTTTCGTACATACCGGTAGCTATACCCAGTCTCCTGTAACCCTTGCGAACATGCACATCCCCTATATACCACTGCCTGACATCATCGGGATTCCTGAAACTTCTGATGTATCCGGCTATATGTCCGTTCACAGTAGCCAGCACCTCAAACCATTTTACCGCGTATTCACTTTCATACCAGTCACAGAATACGACCTGTTGTTCCGCATCCTCTTTACCTATGCCCTTTACTTCCTCGAAAAAATCGCACAGATCCTCTCTTCTCTTCCGTGACATATTCCTGTGTGAATCTATTATAGTATACCGAACAGACATACCTTTTTCCCTTCCTAAAAAACTCAGTGTTCCTTAAAGATTATTTTCTGTCTAAAAAGAGCTATAGATAAGCCGTTTATAACTTATCTATAGCCTTAATTGTTATCATAGTACCTTTATTATTTTGTCAGCAGTTTCTTCAATGAATTCTCAACATTTCTGGAAACGTTTCTCATCGTTTCTATCGATTTTCCGGTATCCTTCGTTGAAAGAGCCAGATCATCCGCTCTCGAATTTACTTCCACAGCGACTTCAGTCAAATGCTCTGCTTCTTTTACCAGCTGAAGGATACTTGCACGGATATGATTATTGTTATCATCACTGTCGTTAGCAGTATTCTTTGAACTGTCAGCCAGCTTCTTGATCTCTTCTGCAACTACCGCAAATCCTCTTCCTGCTTCTCCGGCTCTCGCTGCCTCTATAGATGCATTAAGGGCCAACAGATTGGTCCTGCTGGATATCGAGATAACTGATGCGTTATTCGCTTCAAGACGCTTCAGATCTCCTTCTATTCCGGCGAGCATCTCCTTCAGGTTCTTTGAGAACTGCTCTATTTCATCCATAGCCTCTGAAATATTGGCACTCTGATCGGCATTTTCGCCGCTACGCTTTTCTATAACATCTATGGATTCACTCAGCATATCGAAATCCTTGTTTATTTCTCCTGCCAGGGATTCCTTTTGAACATCCATAGCCTCCTGAGCCTCTTTCAGTTCTACGGCCATATGCGCTTCGTGTTCTTTTTCTGCCAGAACCACTTCTCTCACATAGTGAACACAATTCCCGACGTGGTTGAATCCGTTGAATATGGCGTTCGCCATCTCTTTACAACTCTCATAACCGCAACAGCTGCAGTCGATTGAACGGCTCTCCGGAGTAAACTTAAGCATGGATTTAAATACTTCATCAAGCTGCTGAGCATTTGCTGTCTTGTATGTACAGCTTCTGCTCCTGTCAGTGTATTTACGTATGAAATCGCTTAAGTTCAGATCCTTAAACTGATTATTCAGTGCTTCAAGACGTTTTGCAGGAGTAAGCTGTCTTGCCCATGCGGATTTCTTATCATTCTTCTTGCTGGCAGAACGTATCTTCTGAATCTCAAGGAATACATCCTCATCCATGGTCTTCCTGTTGTCCACACCCGTACCGTACAGACATCCGTTCGTACAGTTCAAAGCATCGATAAACAGGTATCCGAGCCTGCCGGCCGCTATACGGTTCTTGTTCTTCCTTAAGTATTCGTACATATGGTGCTCGCCTTCCATCTGTCTGATGAAAGTATCTTCACCCAGAAGCCAGTATACATTCTCTTTAAGTCCGCCGGGCATAGGATATATCGACCCCAGACCGTACTCGGTCTCATCAGTATATTCCGGTGCCTGAACGGGATGTTCGTTCAAATATTTTACCAGGTGACTGAATGTCAGGTTATAGTTCACTATACCCTTGTTATTCGGATCGTCTATTTCATTTTTCTTTGCTATACAGGGACTGATAAATGCGAGCTTGTCATTTACTCCCATATATTTCTTCATATAAATAGCGGCACACATCATCGGGCTCTGAACCGGCATCAGCTTCGGAAGGAGCTCCGGCATATATCTTTCAATGTATCCGACTACCGCAGGACAAGGCTGGGAGATTCCGCCCAGAAAGTTGTTCTCGGTAATATACTTGATATATCCCCATGTACAGATATCTGCACCGAACGAAACGCTTACAAAACGTTTTACGCCCAGTTTCTTGAGTATTCCCAGATACTTGGCATACTTGTCAGGGTAATTGGCGATAAATGCAGGTGCCACGATGACGGATATTCTTTCGCCCCTCTTCAGGTCACTAAAGAACTTATCTACATCGTCTTCATATTCTCTGGCATCATGCTCGCAGGCATCAAGACATGCTCCGCATGCTATACATTTTACCGGATCTACAACTATACGGTTTACTCCGTCCACATTCTGGGCGGTATTGGCACCGATACAGCTACATGCCATAATACATTTGTTACAGCCTATACACTTATCATTCGTTCTTATCAAGCTCATAAAAACTACCCCTTTCTCCGTATCGCATCAGTCCCGGCTCTACTGAGTATTCATGATATCTTCCTTCAGGATAAAAGCTCTGTAATACTTTTCCAGGCTCTCAAACAGATCCTGTTTAAGCTGTCTCATCTTCCTGATCAAAAGTTCACTTCCTATATCATCATACAGAAGGTCTCCTTCGTCACAGGTAGAGATAAGCTGCAGTTCACCGTCTTCGTCGAACATCATGGTAAAAATCCCGCCGACTTCCTCGGTATACAGTACACACATTATCTTCAGTTCATCCTTTACTTCCTGAGGAAGCTTGTCAAAGGCACTGTCAAGATAATATTTCTGAGTATAATAATTGCTTACACACATTACAAGAGCTTTTTTCTTCATATCTTTCCTATTCCGGATCCATCCTGTCAAAGTCACCTCGAAAACGCCTTCAGCGTTTCCTCGGTAACAAAACGATGCTTCGCATCTTCTGTTTTGTTATACTCATAAGCGGTCATCATCCTGCCCATATGCCGGTATAAATGGCTGATAGGTATAATAGATAAGTATATCACTATTTGTTGTTATTTTCAATAACTATTTATGTTTGGTAATGATTCTTTACCCTATAACATTACTCATGTCGTACATTCCTGCAGGTTTACCTTTAAGGAATGCCGCAGCGCTCACCGCACCCTTTGCAAATACACTTCTCGAATATGCTCTGTGGTTTATCTCGATGACTTCATCAAGACCTGCAAAAATCACTTCATGATCGCCGACTATGCTTCCGCCGCGGACTGCTGAGATACCTATCTCATCTTTAGGTCTTACTTCTCTTCTTCCGGAACGGTCAAATACATATTCATATTTTCCGCCCGCGGTATCATTTATGGCATCTGCCAGAAGGAGTGCTGTTCCCGAAGGCGCGTCCTTTTTCTGGTTGTGATGACGTTCTACTATCTCGATGTCATATCCGTTGTTTGCCAGAATCTTGGTAGCAGTCTTTAAGAGCTTTACAAGAGTGTTTATTCCGAGAGACATATTTGCCGAACGAAGGATAGCCACCTTCTCCGATGCTTTCTTTATATCAGAGAGCTGCTCCTCAGAGAATCCTGTAGTACAAAGTACAACGGGAACATTCTTTGAAGTAGCGTAATCTAAAATCGAACTCAGCGCTTTCGGTGATGAAAAGTCTATGATGGCGTCAGCCGTTTCCTTTACATCAGCTATAGACTTATATACAGGGAACTCTGCGGTTCCTTCTGTGATATCCACACCTGCCACAATCTCCATATCCGGAGTATCTTTTATTATCTGACGTACCGCATTTCCCATGCGTCCGTAGCATCCGCAAAATATTATATTTACCATGATGTTCCTTTCCGGTTAAAAACTCCCCGTTTTTATCCCTAAGTTTAGTCAATTTTTGTTAGATGATCCCAAGTTTCTTCATCTCTGCCTTGAGTGCCTCGGCATGAGCGGGCTCCATCTCACAGAGAGGGGAACGAAGGGGACCGGTTTTAAAACCCATGAATCTGCATGCTGTCTTTACAGGGATAGGATTAACCTCAGAGAACAGCTGCTCTACCATAGGAAGGTATTTTAACTGAAGCTCTAAACTTCCCTTTGTATCACCGTTTAAGAACTTTTCTACTATGAGATGTGTATCACGAGGTGCTACATGTGAAAGCACAGAGATAACTCCCTTGCCGCCGAGTGAAAGTACAGGGCAGATACAATTGTCATCACCTGAATAGATGGAGATGTTATCACCGCAGAGCTGTGATACCTTTGCGGTCCATCCGATATTTCCGGTAGCATCTTTTACTGCTACGATGTTCTCATACTTCTCAACCAGAGTCTTGATGGTCTCGGGCTGGATATTGACACCGGTTCTTCCGGGGATATTGTATAGGATAATAGGAATATTTACTGCCTCGGCAGTCTTTCCGAAGTGCTCGATAAGACCCTTCTGTGTAGCCTTGTTGTAGTAAGGAGATACCAGAAGAAGTGCATCCGCACCTGCTGCCTCAGCCTCTTTTGAAAGGTAGATAGCTGTCTCTGTACAGTTTGAACCGGTTCCTGCAATGACCGGAACTCTCTTGTTTACATACTCGGCTACGAATTTGATACACTCGATATGTTCCTCATGTGTAAGGGTCGAAGCCTCGCCTGTGGTACCACATACTACGATGGCATCCGTACCGTTTTCGATCTGGAAATCGATCAGTTTCTTAAATTCATCATAGTTTACACTCTTGTCCTCATTCATGGGTGTGACGATGGCTATAGCCGCACCGGTAAAAATTACTTTCTTGCTCATTTTTCTTTCCTCCATTTATCTTTTTTGATGTTTCCGCGCTTTAAAAATATTAAAGCGCCGATGGACATCGACGCTAAAGCACAAAATAATTGTTACTTTAGGTAGCGCTCCATCAAGTATTGATGACAGTCGGGAAGCTCTTAACTTCCAAACCAACCCTCGGCTTTCAAGGTAAACCGGGATTTCGGCATCTCATCCTTTCACTTTTCTTCTCCCATGTCCTGCATGTCCAAAGAGCTACTGATAATCGATGCACCTCTACCAAACAATCGTTATGTTAGCACATTGAACTTTTAAAGTCAACGTGTTTTTTCAGAAATTACAAAATAATACATTTGTCCGCTCCTCACGGATGGTTTTCATACCTTGTCACCATGTGAATTTTAAGCAAATGCTTCGAGTGCCACTCTCATCATATCGTGGAATCCGGTCTGACGTTCTTCGGCACTCAAGTGCTCATCCCTGAATATATGATCTGAAACAGTGAGAAGAGCTAATGCCTTCTTACCGGCTCTTGCGGCATTCATATAGTAGCATGCTGCTTCCATCTCTACTCCCAGAACACCCATCTTGACCCATTTGGAATTAAACTCCGGATCGTCGGGATAGAATACATCGGTAGAGAGAACATTCCCTACCACGGTCTTTACACCGAGCTTATCAGCTGTATCCACAGCCTTCTTTAACAGGCCGTAGTCACATATGGGAGCAAAATGTCCGGGAAGATTGTACTGGCTTACATAGTTGGAATCGGTGCATGCACCCATGGCGATCACCAGATCTCCGAGCTTTATGGAATCTGCATAAGCACCCATGGATCCGATACGGATGATATTATCCACATCATGGAAATTGAAAAGTTCATAGGAGTAAATAGCTACGGAGGGGATTCCCATTCCGCCGCCCATAACGGATATCTTCTTTCCGTTATATGTGCCGGTATATCCGAACATATTTCTCACGGTATTGAAACATACCGGATCCTCCAGATATGTCTCGGCTATAAACTTTGCCCTCAAAGGATCGCCGGGCATAAGAACTGTCTTTGCTATATCTCCCTGTTTTGCATTATTATGCGGTGTAGGTATACTCATATATCTTGTCTCCCGTAATCTACCGGGAACTCCTTTCATTTTTATTTTAATCCCAGATCTTCAAGTTCTACGGGATGACCTATATTCTTCTCATCATACAGGAACATGGGCAGCATATTCTTCATATCCGGCGTGATCTTCTTTCTCTCCTCAGGGATCAGCGGAACAAAACCCTTACCCGACTTTACTCTCTTCACATAATCCGAAATATCGTTCAGAGGTTCTGCAAAGCACATGCCTGTAGGTGCCCCTGCCAGATTTTTTACATCATGGAGATCCGTACCAGAAGTCATGATAATATTCCTGTCTTTGCAGAAGTTATAAGCAAAAGCATCCTGATAGGGTGGATTGCCAAAGTTGCATGCTTCCATAGCGTGAACCTGAAGCGGATGAAGGTTTACCTTCGGAACGTAGGGACGCTCTCTGAACGGATGTGCTCCTACTATAAGTCCTCCTTCGCTGTCTATAAGCTTGAACAGCTCGTCATGCGGACAGTCCCGCACCTCCGGATGAGCCTTGAGCCATGCCTTATCGAGACCGTATATCAGGTACTCATCGACCAGTCTGTTGGCCTCCCAGCCGAAGAACACCTTAAAGCCTTGCTTATCGCCTTCTGCCTTGGCTATCTCATAGCCCTTACAGAACTCCTCCACAAAATCCTCCCACGGAAGATTCCTGTCTACAGCCGTATTACCGTGAAAGAAATGATCCGTGATTATCATTCCGTCATACCCCTGTTCTATAAATGCGGCAATGTAATCCGCAGCATGAGTCTTTCCACATGCACTGCTTTCAGCCGTATGCATATGGACCTCATATTTATAGGGGTAACCTTCTACCGTTACTGACATATCATTTTCCTCAATACTTTCTTTCAAAACGATGCTCCGCATCTTCTTCTGTTTTGTTATATTCTATCAAAAACCTTCTTTATAATCAAGAACTATTTATGAATTGCTTTTCATTCTCCACTCTGCGAGCAGCAGGTCGACCATTCTTCCGTAACTTCTGGTGCCGTCCTCCACACTGTTTATCTTAAGATATGTATCATTCATTTTCTCACCCGCAGTACTGAGTACGGTATCCTTGAACTGAGCCCAGTACCTGCTGTTCTCCACAAAGTCAAGATTCACTCCCCTGCCGTACAGATTTCTTAACTCCATATACCTGTCTTTAGCAGTTTCATACAGTTTGTTCCCGACATGGACCAGCGCCAGCATATAACCGCTGTATCTGAGTTCTGCGGAATCGGAATTCACACATGCAAGATACCCTATAAAGTTCGCCTCGTCTTCCCGCATGAAACCTCTCAGGTGACTAAGTTCATGACATGTTGTCTCAGCCTTGGTGTAATCCGGTATATCTACATTCACATTGGCTTCCACGGTCCACGGGAAATATACGCCCGTTATATTAAACTCTGACAATACCCTCGAAAACAGTACTGCTTTTGCTTTAGGGTAGTAGCCTTCCAGAACATCATATTTCTCTGCCAGCGCATACATGGCCTTCCTGCATTCCTCAAACCTCTCGCTGTCGGTAAGAGACGAAACAAAAGGCTCGTCATCGGATACACCCAACTCTGCTCTTGCTTCGTTTGTTTTTATGATCAATTCTTTGCAAAGAGAATACAATTCATCCTCTGTAGATTTCTTTATCTCCAGCCCGCTGAAAGTCGAGAACTCATATCTGTAATAATTTGTTCCCGCACCTATCATAAACCACAGAAAAACTATACCGAGGCCCATCAGCAAAAGCCTTAAGGAATCTACCAGCGTCACTGCTTTTTCCTTACTTCTTACCACCCGGTAAAAAGTAACTCCCGGGAAGGCACAAAGAGCCAGAGCAAATAGGATCAGCAGCCATTCCGCTACCGAAAACGGCAGCAACCCGTTAAGAAAAGACATGACATGTCCGTATACAACGTATATTCCCCTCGCAAATATATGCTCTGCTATATAACTGCTGTTCTTTGCGAGAATATACATCAAAAAGCCTACGGGCCAGCATAGAAGTATCAGATTTCTTTTCTGTTTCAGTAATTTCTTCATAATCCGTTTTATACCAATAATTTCCGACAGGTATCTACTTTATCGGTATAATAAAAGGAGGGACCGAACCCCTCCTCTTATCTTCCACATAAAATCGAATTTGTCTTTCCACAGTAAATACTACTGTGTTCTAAAACTTTCCGACCGGCTCAAATCTCCAGAAAACTTCTCAGATCATCAAAGTTTCCATGATCGTAAACCGATATATCTTTATTGTTTTTATTTATCATGCAGTCGGTAAGTAGATATACCTGCATTCCCAGAGTCTGTGCTACCATATCCTCATCCACATCATTCCCTATCATCAGGCATTCTTCCGGAATCAGTGAAAATCTGTCGATCAGTTCCGAATAATACTTTGGATTGGGTTTTGAAAAACTGCTGTTTTCATATGTGGTGTATCCTTCAAAATCAGATACGTCGAGTCCTGTCCAGTTTGTTCTTTTTCTGGTGGCAACATCGGGGAATATAGGATTTGTGGCAAGTATCAGCCTGTAACCCTTTGCTTTCAGGTCCATTACCAGTTCTTTGGCCTTGGGATTATATCCGCAGAACTCCCGTCCGCCTTCAAACTCATTCCCGTAAAAGGCATCACAGTTCTCCCTGGCTATGGCAGCTTTCTCACCGTAGGTATTCCTCATATACTCCCAGAATACATCAATATTTTTTCTGCTTCCGTCATTTAAGACCATGCACTTTGTCCCGGCCCAGATATTCTTTATCAGTTCCTGAGCCTCAAATCCAAATGGTACCAGCTTTTTTACCAGCAGCTTAAAATATCCGCCCGTAAAAACATCCATATCCATCGGAAGTAAAGTGCCGTCAAGATCAAACAAAATATTCTTTATCATCTGTATCTCCGCTTTTTGTATTCTTTAGATTATTTTGAATACAACGGATATGCATCCGTAAGCATCTTAACAAGTGAAAGTGCTCTTGAATGATCACCTGTAGGATTGGATACGCAGATATCGATAGCTTCAGCGATGATCTTCATATCAGCTTCCTTCATGCCTCTGCTTGTAACCGCAGGTGTTCCGAGACGGATACCGCTGGTACCGAAAGGAGACTGAGGATCGTTGGGAACAGCATTCTTGTTACATGTGATGTTTACTGCATCCAGAAGGTGCTCTGCATCCTTACCTGTGATGTTCTTATTCTGAAGGTCAACAAGCATAAGATGATTGTCGGTTCCGCCCGAAACGAGCTTGAATCCGCGTGCAACCAGCTCTTCTGCCAGAACCTTTGCGTTCTTTACAAGCTGTCCTACATACTCCTTGTACTCGGGTGAGAGTGCTTCCTTGAAACATATAGCCTTAGCAGCGATAACATGCTCTAAAGGACCGCCCTGCATTCCTGGGAATACTGCCTTGTTGAGCTTATGCTCGGTAGCAAATTCTTCACTTGAAAGGATAAGTCCTCCACGAGGTCCGCGAAGTGTCTTATGTACGGTAGCTGTTGTTACATGTGCATAAGGTATGGGGCTCATATGATATCCGGTAGCAACCAGACCTGCAATATGAGCTATATCAGCCATAAGGTATGCTCCTACCTTATCAGCTATCTCTCTGAAACGCTTAAAGTCAATAGCACGTGCATAAGCTGAAGCTCCGCAGATGATGAGCTTGGGCTTGCACTCCATAGCGATCTTCTCTATCTCGTCATAATCAAGATAGCCTTCTTCATTTATTCCGTAAGGCACACAGTTATATACATTGCCGGAAATATTAGCCGGGCTTCCGTGTGAAAGATGACCTCCGCATGCAAGGCTCATTCCCATAAATGTATCGCCGGGCTGTAAGAGAGCGTTCTGAACAGCCTGGTTAGCCTGTGAACCCGAATGAGGCTGAACATTTGCGTATGTACATCCGAAAAGCTTCTTTACTCTCTCAATGGCAAGTGTCTCAACCTTGTCTACAAACTCACATCCGCCGTAGTAACGATGTCCGGGATAACCTTCTGCATACTTGTTGGTAAGGGGGCTGCCCATAGCCGCCATAACAGCTTTTGATACGAAGTTCTCCGAAGCTATCAGCTCAATGTGAGAATCCTGACGCTGAATTTCCTCAGATATGGCAGTTGCTATTTCTTTGTCTTCTGCCATTATTTCCTCAAATGAATACATAACTAGAATCCTTTCTTCTATAGATTTAATTTGATTTTCCGCTTAATAACATATTATATTATCTTCTTAATAAAAGTGCAAGCAGTATTTTTAGAAATACCCCTTGTATTTCGTAGAGAACGAATTAATATCCGACTCTATCGAAGCTTTCTGCTTGGCATTGAAATCAAGCTGCGCCTTTAGTTTTCTGTGCCGTTCGGTCATCACGCTGCGAAGTTCCCTGAAGGTTTTTCCATCATAAAAAACTTCCGCCTGATAAGTCCATGCCTCAGGCAGTTCAAACCCGCATTCGGTAAGAATGTCAACCAGATTCTCCCTGCAGGCTGCAAGCAGACCCGAATTTTTTATATACTTCTTTTCTTCTTCCTTTTCTTTCAGATACCCTTCCCAGATGAACCTCAGTTCCTGATGGCTGTTGCACTTATACTTTTCATAAGTATATTCCAGAGTATTCGTGGTATTTACATATTTTATCTTCACCTTATTCAGGAGCTCCACACATCTCTTCATAAGTCTTTCGTCACGCCGTACCGTTTTATCGCACTCTTTCATAGTCACCACAAAATAAGCGGCATAAATACATGAAAGTGCCACGGTTACCATGATCGGGAGAAGCATGTTTTTGCCCGTATATACCGAAAGTACCACAAAAAGAATGCATACCGCAAGTATCGCCACGACGCACAGCTTTGTGAACTTTATGAGGAACTGCTTTTTCTTTACAGCTTCATCTTTTTCAAAATTTATAGACCCCTTTTCACCTTCAAGCTGACGCATGTCGTTTTTGACCAGCATCAGATACCCTTCCTGTTCCTCCATGGTTTTGAGCTTCTCGGGTATCTCCGAACTATACATCTCCATGGTCCGGTATTTTTCGTCGGATATCAAACGGTTCCCGTGCTGATACTCAAGTCTTTGCTTCTCATAGCTTAAAAGATTCGCTGAAAGGTCCTTGATCTTTGTCTTCTTTTTTTCGGGCAGATCCTCGAAACGCTGCATGTCGCTCAAATGCTTGGATATGGCGTCATACTCGAACGACGTATCCTTCTCTATTTTTTTAGCGTTTTGGAGCTGCTCTTTTAAATCCTTGGCTACAGCTTTCGGGTTAGGTGTCGAAGAATCCCTGTCCTTCCCTTCGCTCAGTTCAAGCGCCTCATCAACCGTTAGCCATTGGTAGTCGGATTCACTTACCTTTTTTTTCTTTTTTTTGCCGAATAATCCCACTTTTTTACTCCACCGGTTCCTCTTCGTTATCCTGCCTGTAAACGTGCTTCATTCTGTCGATAATCTCACCCGACAATCTCTTTTCTTCCGAAAAACGTCCCTGCTGCCATAACACCTTCATTCGGTTGATCTCGGTATAATTGCTGCTCTGTTCGAAATCCTCCTCCACGGAATGCATCCCGTTTTCTATCTCGCTGTACAGCTTCGGATCGATTTCCAGCCTTTTTACCTCATCGCTGTACCTGGTGTTGTTTCTGGTAAGCTTGAGTGCAAACAGATAAGCCTTGAGTGTCTCCCGATAACCGTTGTGTTCGTATGCATCAAGAAACAACCTTATAGCTTCTTCCATATCTCCTCTTCTTATCTCATATATTCCGAGATTATGAAGTATTTCTCCCATACCGTCGTCGCTGAGTTCTCCTATACCGCTGCTTCCGAGTATACTCCTGTACTCCTCGGCAGCTTCCGTAATCCTACCCTGATACATCTGCTTATCGGCACGCTTCTTTCTTCTCTCTATGCCGCTCATCCTCGACAGCTCATCTATCTCCGACGAAATCTTTTCCAGTTCCTGCTCGTCGTAGTAGTCACAGCTTTCAAATATACACATGAGTTTTTCTTTGAGAGAAACTCTGGAACCTATCAGGTTTTCCAGTCTGCTGCCGCATTTGCTCATACCCAGATCATTCTTCACAAACGCCGCCAGATTCCTGTCTATGGCGCTCGAATCTATGATATCAAGGCTCTGTCTTAAGCAAAAGCACAATTCTTCTATTGTCAGAACTCCTATACCCACGAAGTCCAGTACATACGGTTTTTCCGCTGTCTTTCCGGCACATAGGATAACCTTTCCCATTTTGCAACTCCTTTAAAGATTTATGATCTGTTCCCAGATCCTGTAATCTGTCTTTCTGATCTCACCGAATCCCGTATCTTTTACGGTAACCACCGCTTGGTCCCTCGAAGGGAATCTCACTTCGACCGACACTCTGTTGGTCTTGTTTCTTCTGACCGGTATGGCATCAAGTGTCATGATGGCACAGAACGAATCCTTTTTCAGCGAATTGTGGATCATAAAGTCAATCTCATTCGTATTATCCAGGATAAGATTTGCGCTACCACCGGCTTCATAGAACTTCTGCCCTACGGTTCCGAACGGTATCTCCACCTGCTCCCTGCCGCTCACGGCACGAAGTGCCATACTGCTTTTCAGGTCATCTTCTCCGATTATGAGGTAATTCTCGATCCCGCCGTCAAAATTCAGATGCGACACATATGCGGCTGCTTTTACATACAGGTTCTGTCCCTTAAATATACGTCTTCCGGTCGATATGCTTTTCAGGGTTTCGTCCGCCCAGTCACCGTCAAATCCGTTTCCCGTAGCGTACACCGCAGAGACACTCTGCTTATGAAGAAGTATTCCGCAGACGTTTTCAAATCCGAATTTTATCCTTATGTAATCTTCTTCGCTCAGCATCGAATACTTTACGGTTTCAGAAAAATCCATACTGTCCGCGACGACACTCATCGGCTGCTGTTTTCTTCCGAAACGTACAACATAATATTTGAACGAGGTCTCATCAAAATCAAACAGACCCACATCATTTATCCAGATGTCTTTATTCTGCATTACCACATAATGCATAAAGCTTTCGATATGGTCGCAGACTATGATCCTGTCCTCCGGTATCCCGTAATACTTCAGTCCGTCTTCTATATTTTTCTTTAGTGTGAGGTCCATATTTTTGATCGTGACCGTCACGCCCTTGATATCTTTTGCTTCGCACTCCCTGTTTATGCAGAAAAACAGTCTTCTGAAAAACCTGGCCATGAGCCTAACCGCTGAATACTCTTCGTCATCTATGGTAACACTGCTGCCCAAAAGAGCTATATCATACAGGTTTTTGATGACCACCATATCAGGTCTTCCTTCATGCAGAGGAGAATATACTATCCAGTCCGACTGGGCTTTTGAGAAAGTGATCCCCGTCTTTACGCGGGCTGTCTGCCTGTCGCTTGACAAAGGAACGGAATCAACCGTATTGCTTGCGCTATTATAGATACAAAGCTGCGTAAAATCGCGGCAAAGATCAATTCCGACAACATATTCCATACATCATCCTCCGATGGGTTCAAAAAGTCTCTTTACTGCATAATCATTGAACTGATAATTTTCTATCAGTTTTATCACGGTTTTCTCATCATTCATCTCTTTAGCGGTAATGATAAGATTTATCTGATGGTACCTGCATTCCTCGCTTCCGAAATGCTCGGGTCCCAGTGCCACTTCCCTGCTCTCGGTTATGGCATTCCTGTCTTCACTCTGTTCGGTGATATAATACTGCATGACTTCTCCGTAGAAGAGCACAAACTCTTTTACAAATATTCCGAAGCCTATATCTTTCATCTCTTCTTCCCTGAAGTTCTCGTTATCTCCGGCACCCAGGAAAGTATAGTTTATCAACACCTTCTTATTCCTGTCGGTATGGTATTCGACATAATACTTGTCACGCATCTGGCGGGGTATACGTATATCGGCAGGAAAATCCTTAAAGAACGGAAGCAGAAGTCCCTTGTTCTCCATCCTCTTTATCTGGTGTTCTATAAACGAACGCTCGGGAGGAGTAAAGCTCTTCCTGGTCGAATAACTCTTTAACAGTGTCAGCGTACAGATATCGTTTTCACTGTAATTCGCTTCCCTTCTCATGATATCAAGTATGCTTCCGTCCAGTACATTGCCGCATACAAGATTTCCGTAGGCAAGGTACGAAAGGTATGCCCTTACCAGTTTGCCGGACGAACAGTGACCGTAATACAGCACAAATACTTCTTTCACGAAATTCATATCATTCTCAGTGAAAAGTGCCGTTCTGATCAGCCTCTCCTCGAGATCTATGGTATCTATCCCCTCTTCTCTGCAGGCAGACCACAGATCGTACAACCCTTGCGTACTTCCTTCGTAATTCTTTTCCAGATATCCCAGCATTACCTTTTCGGCTCTGTATTTTTCAAAACTGTAAATGCAAAGCTGCATGAAAAGCTTGGAATTTATCTGCTCCGAATTCGCTCTTATAAGCACTGAACAAAGTCTTGATGTTCTTTTGGGACTGATACCGTAAAATCCGTACATTTCCATATTCTTCAGAGCCAGGCTGTACAGTTCCCTGAATATCATGAGTTCCATCATCCTGATTCTCTCATCGGCACTCAGTTCCTTTAGATCCACTCTTATCAGCTGGCTCTCCAGAAGGTCACCCTCCAGATTATCGTAGTAATAATCGATCAGTGCCTTACGGCAGTCAAGCAGGAAGCTTTCTTCCAGTGACTCCATTTCCGCACATTTTGTGTACAGATTCACCACTTCATCGTTCATACCCTCATACTTTGCCGCTTCAAGGCGGTTCAGCATGACTTTTTTGTCCGTCCTGCATTTTTCCATCATAAGCTTATACAGGTCAGGACGGTTCACCAGCCTCTTTACGTTTGTAGTAAACGAGGCTATGCATCTGTTTCCTTCATCGTCCAGAAGGACTATCACCGGATTGTCGGTAAATATATCCGCTATGGCTTTCCCGTTATCCAGTTTGGTAAACTCAGCTTCTATAAGTTCTTTATGCGATACTGCGACATTCCGCGCTTTTTTCCAGTCCGTGGTGATCTCATGTTTAAACATAATATACGGAAGTGATGCTATGCATCTGGAATTCAGGTTCTCCACTCTCAGCATCTTTTCATATATTATCGCAAGCTCCCTGGAAAAGTCTCCTCTCTCAAGTGACCGCTCCGCAAACGTCTCCATACGGATACGGTACATGATAAAGAGATTGTCGTTCTTGTCGCAGAAACGTATGATGTTCGAATATAATGCCGCCGAAAGCTTGGGGCTCACATCGTCACCTGATGCAAAATAATTTAACAGTGGCCTTGGTAAAAGCTTTGCTGTCAGATCCGCAGATTCCAGGCACAGCTCATACATTCCCTTTATCTTCAGCTGCTCGTTTACTCCTTTTTCCAGGAGATCGTACTCATCCTCGGAAGGCTTTCCTTCGAGGATTATATGTGTACATACAGCTTCCAGGAGTTCCTTTTGATGGAACATATAGTAGAATGTTTTAAGTATTCTTAAAAGCAGCGGCGAAGTACTCTTTTCCCTCACTGCTACATAGGACAGCTGAAGTCCTACGAGTTTATTTACCAGACCGTACTTTATGCCTTCCTGAAGACAGGCTATCTCGTAACGGCTGAGTTCTTTTAACAGAAGCGGATCTTCCGCTATCAGCAAAATTCCTTCTATAAGTCCGAAGATACTGTACTCTCCTTCGAGATAACAGTTCTTCATTTCTTCAAATCTCTGTTTCTTGCTGAATCTTTCCCTGCTGTCAACCCTCAGGTACAAAAGCAGCGTAAACAGTTCTCTCTCATTTTCATACTCACGTCTCAGTCTGCTGACATACTCACCCGATTCGTGAGAATCCTTTAGAATTGCCCCCAGAAACAGAGCCATAGAATAAATATACGTGTTTTCCGATTCCATGACCGAATCTTCAATTGCCTCAAATTCCTTAAGTGCTTCTTCCTTTTTGTCCGATAAAGACTTCAGATAAAGTCTGTACAGCCGGACAAACTCCCCTTCATCCCTGTATGCCTTTAACGTTTCCAGAATATTTTCTGCTTCCGATACGTATGTATATGCATCTATTCTTTCCAGGAAAAACTCCAGATGATTTTTTATCAGCTCCATCTTGAACTGTTTTTCTCTGCGGTTTACACGTATGGTCCTGCTAAAAGGAGACTCCTTACAGCACAGCACCGGGATCTCCACTTCATCCGCAAGTGTCGATATTCTGATGCGCCCGTAGTTGTTCCCGTTTCTGGCCTTATCGGGATTTATGACAAACTTCAGCCAGAATTCGTTATTTTCAAAGTCTTCGGTCCAGATCAGTGTTCTTTCGGGCTCAATAAAAGCACCGTCAACTTCGCATTTCAGCTGTGAGTATCCCCAGTTGTTCTTTCTGATGAGGATTTTGTCCACTATCGGGTTATCCCCTGCTTCATATACCAGCTTTGTGGCGTTTATGGAGAACTCCATAGTGGATTTCTTCTTGGCCGCTATCAGGAACTCCTCCAGTACAAGAGCAGTATTCGATGCGCCCGAAAGATTCCTGTATATATTCCTGTATTCCGGTGCATTCCCTATAATAATCCGCTTAAAATCTTCGGTCTTAAACAGATCTTTTGCTTCCTGAGGATTGCTTATGGCAAGATTGGCGAAATGGAACAGATCGCTGGTCTGTCCTATACTTGTTTCTATAAATGAGGCAGCCACCTCCAGTTCTACGGGAAGGCTGTACTCTCCGCATTCGGTAACGATCTCTATGACAGTATTCAGCTTAGCCTCAGCTTCAAGATTGGCAGCACTGAATATAACTGTCACTTCATTTTCTGCCTCTTCAAATACTTCATTTTTAAAACTGATGAACTCACTTTTGCACAGGCAGAATCCCCTGACCTTTGTGTTATGGTCATTCGACACAACAAAAGTCCCGATAGTCTCTTTACCGGATACCGCTTTCAGTTCCAGTACACTTTCCGATACTATCAGCTCAGGTTTTTCATATGAAAATATGCCGTTCGCGAACTTCTCAATTTTCTGTCTCATCATCAACCTCGGGGTAAGCAAAATTATTCAATATATAGTATACCATTTTTCCGACCGATTGCAAACAAAATATTAAAAAAAGAAGCCCCTATTTTTCAAGAAGCTTCTTTTATGAACATTATTAGTTTATACCTTAAGCAATCTTTGCCTTTGCAGCATCAACAAGATTCTTGAATCCCTCGGGATCTGCGATAGCGATCTCTGAAAGCATCTTTCTGTTGATGTCAATATTTGCAAGCTTCAAACCATACATAAGCTTGCTGTATGAAATATCATTCATTCTGGCTGCAGCATTGATTCTGACAATCCAAAGCTTACGGAAATCTCTCTTCTTCTGACGACGTCCTGCAAATGAAGCTGAAAGAGCTCTCATACCAGCCTGTTTAGCTGCTCTGTACTGCTTTGATCTAGCACCTCTGAAGCCCTTAGCAAGCTTTAATACTCTATTATGCTTTTTCTTGGCATTTAAGCCACCTTTAATTCTTGCCATTTTAATATCCTCCTATATAC
>JAEEKN010000348.1 GCA_016282435.1 Lachnospiraceae bacterium
ATGCACTTAAGCCAAGTATATCTCTCTGTGTCTGCAGAGTAAACTGCTCAGGCACGATAAAAAGAAAGCTTCTGTTTTTGTCCTCAGAGGCTTCCTTTACGATTCTTTCCTGTACACCGGTGGTTTTTCCGGCCCCCGCACTTCCCAAATGATAGTATAAACTCATTTTGTAATCCCCATTTATTAAATCAATCCTTGTTATAGTCACGTATGTTATATTAACTATATCACTAACAGCATTGTTTTACAAGGGGCGGGTATTTATTTGATAACCCCATTTTTTGATTGACATCATATAAAACAAATAATATAATTATTTCATATAGAAAGAGAAGGCCTTCCCACAAGGTATTTGTTCAGCATACCTTGTGGGAAATTCATGTATGAGGAATTATTATGGGAAATAAATGGACGGATGCTCAGATAAAAGTTATAAACACAGCGGGCAAAAATCTTCTGGTCTCCGCCGCTGCGGGATCCGGCAAAACCACTGTGCTCGTAGCACGTATCATAAAAATGATAACGGATGAGAAAAATCCGATAGATGTTGACAGGCTGATAGTCATAACATTTACGAGAGCAGCCGCAGCTCAGATGAAACAGAAAATCTCCGATGAACTTGAAAAACTGATAGAAGCGGAACCGGAGAACACACTTTACCGCAGGCAGTACAGGCTGCTTTCAAATGCTGCCATATCTACCATAGACAGTTTTTGCCTGAATATCGTCAGGGCGTATTTCCAAAAGCTCGATCTCGACCCTGCATTCAGGATAGCAGATGAGACTGAATTGAAGCTGATAAAAAGCGACTGCATGGATGAACTCATGGAGAAATACCATGAAGAAGGAGATCCGGATTTTTATTATCTGCTGGAAGCCTACTGTGGATTTAAGTCTGATGAAAAACTGACACAATATATTTATAATCTTGCGAACAAGGCTGAGTCCCAGGCATGGCCCACCAAGTGGCTTGATGAACTCGTAAAGAATTATGAGATAGAAAATGCGGCAGAGTTTGATAAATCGCAAACGGCCCAAATGGTTTATACTCATGTAAAGGATATATTGACCGGTATACTAAAAAAAATAGATGAAGTTAAAAATCTGGCTGTAAATAATGATGGTGCACCGGACTATGTTACGGCTCTGGAAGAAGACAGGGATATGATAGGGGTTGCTCTAAATTCTGCAGGCTACAGTGAGCTGGGAAATAATTTACGAGGTATTAAATTTGGCAGACTGTCTACGAAAAAAAGCGGTATACCCGAGATAAAAGACAGGATCAAAGACGAAAGGGATAAATATAAGGATAGCGTAAAATCGATTATTAAAAACTTCTATTTTTCAGATACGGAAGAAATCACGGACACGCTCCAAAAGTCCCTTCCTCTGGTGAGAACCCTGTGTAAAATGACCAAAGATTATCTTTCGCTCTTTGCTGAGAAAAAAAGAGAAAAGAATGTGATAGATTTTTCGGATGCCGAGCATTTTGCACTTGATATATTGTGGGGAGAAACACCGGAAGCTCTGGAACTTAGGAAACAGTATTCAGAGATCATAATCGACGAGTATCAGGACAGCAACAATGTTCAGGAATATATAGCAAATGCCATAGCGGGCAGATGTGAAGAACGGCCTTTTGTATTTACTGTGGGCGATGTGAAGCAGAGCATATACAAATTCAGGAATGCATGTCCGGAACTTTTTATATCAAAACAAAAAAAGTATGCGGCTGAAGAGGATAATGGACAACTCATCGTTCTGGACAACAACTTCCGTTCTCGCGAAGAGGTTCTTGACAGTACGAATGCGGTGTTCGGGCATGTGATGAGGGAATCCCTGGGCGGCATAGAATATAATGACGAATGTTCTTTAAAAAAAGGAAGCGACAGGCAGACTTCATGCGGTGAGGATTCACCATATAAGACTGAGGTTCTCGTAATATCCAAAAAACTTGATGAAACCGTTCAGATGTGTTTGGATGCAGATAATGCGTCGTTTGACAAAGTGACGGATATGCGTCCCGGTGAGAAAGACCATGAAAGTCAGGGCTTTGATCCGGAACCGGATACAGAGGATGATGACGACCTGGAAGTATCCGATAATAAGCGCATATTGGAAGCAGAGCTTATCGCACACAGGATAAAAGAACTGGTATATAAAGAAAAACTTCAGGTGCCGGATGAAGAAAATGAAGGAAAAACACGTGATGTAAAGTTCAGTGACATCGTGATACTGCTCAGAACCATGAAGGACTGGTCATCGGTATTTTCGGAGGTTATGGAAGCACGTGGCATACCTGTGTTTACGGATGAAACCGACGGATTCTTTAAATCGCAGGAAGTAGCACTTGTTATTGATTTCTTAAAGATCCTCGACAATCCCCGTCAGGATATACCGTTTGCAGCGGTGCTTCATTCCTGCATAGGAAATTTCGACGAAGAAGAGCTGGCAGGGATAAGAATTGCATGTCCGGAAGCCGAGTCCTTTTACGATGCAGCACTCTCGTTTTACCATAGAGGAAAAGCTGAAGGAGTTTTCGAGGAGCCATTGACTGCAAAATCCGGTAACAGCACCGGTATATCCGAAGATTTGGAAAACAGAATGGGTATAAAGCAGGAACTTGTAAATAAAATCAATACATTTTTCAGTTTATATCACGAACTTGAGAATTTCAAACAGACAGCTTCAGTAACGGAGCTGATAGATAAAATATATGATCTGACAGAAGTATACCGGTATTATTCCGTACTTCCCGACGGAGAAAGACGCAGGGCGAACCTTGACATGCTCCCGGGATATGCGGTAAAATTTGAGAGTACCAGTTACTCCGGTCTGTTCGGGTTTATCAGGTATTATGAAAAACTCAGAACAAAAGAACTTGACTACGGTGAAGCAGGTTCAAAGCCGGCCGGGAACAGTGTAAGGATCATGAGTATCCACAAGAGTAAAGGCTTGGAGTTCCCTGTGGTCATCCTGGCAGGTCTCGGTAAAAAGTTTAATTTTGATGATTTTAAGGGAGATATCTGTGTCAGTTCCGCAGGAGGTCTCGGCATAAAATATGTTGATACTGAATACAGGCTCAAATATCCGTCTTTTTATCATGCGGTCCTGAAAATGCGTGGGACAGAAGATATCATCGGCGAAGAGATGAGGCTTTTATACGTAGCTATGACACGTGCAAAAGACAAGCTCATCATGACAGGCTATTCGGATAATCCCAATTCCGGAACGGATTATGCTTCGCTTTTTAAAGCTAAAAATTTCATGGATTTTGTATATCCAGTGTTGGAAGTTGAAAAGAAATATTTTGATACAGCGGTTTATTCTGTTACGACCGTTATGAAACTATCTTTGGACGAAACCGGTAATGCATCTGGTACGGACTTTGGAAATGGAGAATTCGAAGGTGATACGGATGAAAATATTTATGTGGCCGAAGAAGATACTGATACATCTGGACCGGATAGCTACAGAGATCTGTATAAAAAAATAATTACGGCCTCAGAAAATGAATACAGGTATAAACAGGAGGAAGAGCTTCCTGTGAAGCTTTCTGTCTCGGACCTTAAGCATCAGCAGATAGAAGATGAATTCGGAGAAAACGTATTTGAGGAAACCAGGGAGTTCCAACCCGGCGACAGGACTGTACCCGATTTCTTAAAGAGTGCTGAGACCCTGTCCAAAGGAACCGATTACGGAACTCTGGTACATAAATGCATGCAATTCATACCGTTTGACACAAAGACGGATGTGAGGGAATTCCTTTTGGAAATGCAGCAGAAAAACCGCATGAGTAGGGAAGAGGCAGACATGATGCCCGTCGGAAAGTTCGAGGAATTATTAAAGTCACCTCTGGCTGACAGGATAAGGACTGCGGATGCGAAAAATGAATTTTATCGTGAAAAACAGTTTATGATCCTTCTTCGTGCTTCTGAAATAAACCCTGCAAAATACGCGGGAAGTGATGTAAAGATTCCTGTACAGGGAGTCATCGACGCCATGTTTATCGAAGACGGCGGGATAGTCATACTTGATTATAAAACAGACAGGGCCAATCCCGGTGAAGAGGACAGGCTGATAAAACTATATAAAACACAGCTTGACGTGTATGCTGAGGCAGCAGAACGATTAATGGGACTGCCCGTAAAAGAGAAGTTGTTATATTCGTTTTCACTCGGGAAGACGATCACGGTCTAATAAAATAGAAGATGCGTAGCATCATTTTGTTACCGATGAAACGCCGGAAGTGTTTTTGAGGTGACATTGATACATTATAATTGCAAAGCAATACCCGGGCAACAGGAATACAGTACCCGGAAGGAGAGTTGTATGAGGGAATATACAGGATTTGCATCGGTCTATGATATGTTCATGGATAATGTGCCGTATGATGAATGGGCGAAGTATCTTCATAATCTTTTGAGAGAAAACGGTGTGGAAAAAGGCATAGTCTGTGAGCTGGGATGCGGGACCGGGAAGATGACCAGAAGGCTTAAGCGTTTCGGATACGATATGATAGGAATCGATTTCTCTCAGGAAATGCTGCAGATAGCTGCGGAACATGAAGAAAAATTAAAAGAAGCTGTGAGTTCGAATAAAACAAAAAGTAAAAAAGAGGCTGAAAATAATAATCCCGGTGGAAAAAACGGGCAGGGTGAAATATTATATTTAAATCAGGACATGCGTGAGTTTGAACTGTATGGGACTGTGGCTGCGGTAGTGAGCGTATGTGACAGCATGAATTATATCACGGAAAAAGATGATCTGCTGCAGGTATTTAAGCTGGTGAACAACTACCTTGATCCCGGCGGGGTATTTATCTTTGATATGAATACTCCATATTATTACAGCAAGATTCTCGGGGAACAGACCATATGCGAGAACAGGGAAGAGGGAAGTTTCATCTGGGAAAACTATTATGATACGGAGACGAAGATCAACGAATTTGATATCACTATATATATAAGAAGAAATACGGATGCCGGGGAATCGTATGAGCGTATGGAAGAGACTCATTTTCAGAAAGCATACGGTATTTCGGAAGTGAAGATTTTACTGCTAAAAGCAGGATTAACGGATATAAAAACCTATCAGGTCCTCACAAAGGATGAACCGGGAAGAACTACGGAGAGGGTATATTTTGTGGCAAGAGAGTGTCAAAAAAGGTAGGCCTCCCCTTTTGAGGAGAAGATGTCTGCAAATCATCCGGATGAGGAGTAAAAAATTTTGTTGATTAATATAAAAAGGAGACAGATATGAACGACTATATAGTAAGAGGTACGGCAGCAGGGGACAGTATCCGTCTGTTTGCCGCCACAACAAAGAACCTTGTACAAAAAGCACATGATGCACACAATACATCAAATGTATGTACCGCTGCTCTTGGCAGGCTTCTTACGGGAGGTGCCATAATGGCAGCTATGCTAAAGAATGACACGGATGTCATGACACTTCAGATAGAATGTGCAGGTCCCGTTAAAGGAGTGACGGTTACCGCAGGTGTCGGCGGCGTAACAGAGAAGAACGGGTGCGACGGTGATACTAAAGCGTCGGATATACCCGTGGCCGGAAAAGTGAAAGTCAAGGGTTACTGCGTAAATCCATCGGTAGAGATTCCCCTAAAAGAAAACGGGAAGCTGGATGTGGGTGGAGCACTGGGAGCAGGAATGCTCACGGTCATAAAAGATATGGGACTGAAAGAACCGTTCTCCGGACAGACGGAACTTGTAACGGGAGAGATAGCTGAGGACCTCACGTATTATTTCGCTACATCCGAGCAGGTTCCGTCAGCCGTGGCACTCGGGGTACTGATGGCACCCGAAGGAGGTACCGTGCTCTGTGCCGGCGGACTGATAGTTCAGCTTCTTCCTTTCGCGACCGATGACGTGATATCGACACTTGAACAGAAGATTACCACCATGGCACCCGTTACCGACATGCTGAAGGACGGAAAAACTCCGGAAGATATCCTTCATCTGCTTTTTGATGATATGGATCTGAAGATAAATGACTGTGTGGAAGCAGAGTTTGCCTGTGACTGTTCGAAGGAAAAGGTATCGAAAGCCATCATGAGTATAGAAGCCAAAGACATAGAAGAGATGATCGAAGACGGGAAAGATATAGAGGTAAATTGTCACTTTTGCAATACAACGTATAAATTCACCCCCGAAGAATTGTCTATTTTGCTAAAAAATAAAAAAAGTTTGTAAGAGGTGTTAAGTTTATCGATTTACAATCCGATAAAGATAGTGAAAGGTATCATATCAGAATCGAATGGAGGTGAACATTATGCGTATAGATTCGATGAACACGGTTAATTCTATATATAAGACGAATTCCCGTAAAAAGATAAATAACGCTTATCAGACATCATTCAGTGATAAGCTTGAGATATCACAGCTTGGACGTGACCTTCAGATAGCAAAGAAGGCAGTGAGCGCTACTTCCGATGTCAGGGAGGATAAAGTAGAGGCTATGAAGACCGCACTTGCAAACGGATATTCCGTTAGTGACAGTGACATAGCGGACAAGCTCCTGGAAGGATTTGCTCTATAACGACTTTGCAAGGATTGCCATCTTCGGAAGGATCCGCTTATGGCAATGTGGAGGGTTAAATGGCCGGACTGATAGATGAACTGGTAAATACCATTCTTAAAGAGAATGACATTTATAAGGAACTTATACCGATTGCGGATGAGAAAACCCGCGTCATTATCAAGAATGACCTCGATGCGCTACAGAAGATTACGGAACAGGAGCAGCTGACCATCGAAAAAATCAATGCTCTTGAGAAGAAGCGTGAAGAGGTCATTGTTAATATCGGAACAGTTCTTTCAAGGGATCCGAAGGAACTTAATATGAAGACTCTCATCAAGATCCTGGGGAAACAGCCCGAGGAACAGAAGCGTCTGAGCCGGATACACGATGAACTGTCTGAGACATTAAGAAGACTGGTGGTTATAAATGACCGGAATAAAGAATTGATAAAACAATCCCTGGAAATGATTGAGTTTAACATGAATCTTATTCAAAGCACAAGGATGGCGCCCGGGGTAAACAATTATACGCGCTCGGCCGGAGAAAGCAGTATCCGACAGGCAGGAACAGGGATGTTCGATGCCAAACAATAGCGTGGGAATAGCGGGGTAGCTCTATGTCTTTGTTTGGAGATTTATCTGTAGGAACATCAGGATTAAAAGTAAGTCAATATTCATTAAACGTAGTTGCGCACAATCTGGCGAATGTGGATACGGAAGGCTATGTCAGACAGCAGGCGGTACTTGATACTGCTGTTGTCAAAAATATCGGTGGGAATGATATTGCCACCTTTCAGGTAGGCCTTGGTGTAGATCCGCAGACAGTGAGACAGGTGCGTGACTTTTTTCTTGATAAGGCATACAGAACAGAAATCGGAAGACAGGGTTATTACGATTCACAGGCAGATGCGGTAAACGAGATAGAAGAACTCTTCGGTGAAATACACGGAGTAGCATTTAGAGATGCTCTTTCGGACCTCTGGGTATCCATGCAGGAGATGGCCAAAGAACCTGACAGTCGTGTGGCGCAGGCTACTTTTATCGAGAACGGCGTCACATTCCTCGAAAGAGCGGATAAGATATACACTGAACTAAAGAATTATCAGCATGATCTTAATACACAGATCAGCGATCAGATAAAAAGAATTAATGAGATAGGAAAAAGCCTGTTCGACCTCAACAAAGCTATATCCAGAAACGAGGCAGACGGAAGAGAGAATGCAAACGATCTCCGTGACCAGAGAAATAATCTTCTCGATGAGCTCGGACAGATGGTAAAAGTGGACTACAGAGAACTTGAGACCGGTGTAGTCGTAGTGGATGTAGAAGGCGTA
>JAEEKN010000349.1 GCA_016282435.1 Lachnospiraceae bacterium
CGCAGATGGATGCCGCAAGCACACCTAAGGTAAGTACCACAGGGAAGTTGAACGGACTTATTATGAGGGACACTCCGTAAGGCATCTTGTATACGGTGGTACTCGTACTTGGAAAGCACATGAGACCGCTAAAGTGCTTTTCCGGCTTAGCCCACTTTTTTAAGCCCTTTACTATCTCGTTTATTTCTACGATTACCGGACCTATATCGACAAGATATGCCTCCATCGGGCTTTTGCGCAGGTCTTCGTAAAGAGCATCCTGAAGCTCCTTCTGGTGAGCAATAAGTGCCTGCTTTAATCTTATAAGCTGTCTTATACGCCAGTTTACATCCAGAGTTTTTCCGGTACGGAAGAACTTTCTCTGGGATAGTACTATGTTGTGGATTGATTCTTTTGTGTATTCCATGTTCTGTTCCTTTCTGTGTACACCTCATCCGTTCCAATGTCGTTAAGCCAAGTTTTTTGTCATCCTGAGCGTTAGCGAAGAATGACACTAACATAAAACATTAGACCTGTTCTCTGATTGATTTAGAATCCTCGGCGGATCCGGTCCAAGAGCATCCGGATCTCATTGTCGGTGAGGGTTCTTGATGGTGAGTAATTTATTGAATCCGCATCTATCATCTTGGTCAGCTTATCATAATCATCTTTATTTATAAGGTCACAGCCTTTTTCAAGGCCGCACTCTTCAAGCAGTTTTTCAAGTGCCAGTATAAGCTTATCCGATGCTGTTTCCACCGCATCTTCCTCATCCGCCACATCGCAGTATTTTGCAAGCTCCGCCAATTTTTCATAGCGCATGTATTCCTGCGACTCGACGACGGGTATGAGGCACCATGCTATAGCCTTTCCGTGAGGAATATGATACAAAGCTCCTATGGAATGAGCAAATGCATGCACATATCCTGCAAGCTGTGTATTGATGGCATTTCCGCCGTAATGCGCAGCAAGTAATGTAGCCTGTCTTGCCTCCACATTTTGGGGATCATCAAGAAGTATAGGCAGGTTCTTAAAGATAAGCCTTACACATTCCCTGCTTTTCCGGATATCCTCTTCATCCGAATCCACATCTGCCAAGAGACCTTCCAGACCGTGACTCAATGCATCTATCGCACACCACGTGGTTATACTCTCGGGTGCATTTATCAAAAGCTCACTGTCAAGTATTACACTCATTATATCGAGACCTATGACAACCGTAGAATTCTTAGTCCCGTCCTCGCCCTTTACCACTGCCCCGACAGTACATTCCGCTCCGGTACCTGCCGTAGTGGGGATGGTTATCATAGGAAGACTGCCGCCCTCGGCAAGTGCAAACTTTCGGAGATAATGCTTTATGGAAAAATGCGGATGCTTTGCCCCTGCAGCTATTATCTTGCTGCTGTCGAGCACCGAGCCGCCGCCAAGAGCCACTACTGCTTCTGCCTTGCATTCCATGGCGATATTTCTTCCTTTATCGACTATATCAATAGTAGGCTCGGAGGAAATCTCATGAAATATGGTATATTTTATCCCATGCTTATCAAGGGCATTGACGATCTTCTCATGAAGGTTAAGGCTGTAAATCGTCTCATCGGTAACCAATAAGACGGAACTAACGTCCTTTTTCTCACAGATTTCTCCGACCAGGGCTCTTGTCCCAAATCCCTCTATCAGCTTCGGCTTGGGCAGCGGAACTGCACCAATGACCGTCCCCGGGATCTTACGTATCACTTTTCTTTCAACATAAAATGACATTTCATGCCCTCCGTTCTATACATATTTTTAGTACCATCACAAAACATCACTTAATCAACAGGTCTGATATTTCCTTACATTGATATGCCGCAATCTTCATGACAACTCCTTAACCTCATGTTAATTCATGTTGTTCATTCCCGTAATCCACGATAGAACATATTTTATCACTTTTTTCCCGATTTGTCGACCTGTCATCTTATAAAATATTCAACATATGTTATTTCATAAACTGATTGTCTTTATATATGATTTATGCTATATTTTAGATATAGAGTACTTAATAGTAGGAGGAGAAAAATGAGTAAACGACCTGAATGGCTGGATAATGCGGTATTTTATGAAATTTATCCGCAAAGCTTTTTGGATACCGATGGGGACGGCATAGGAAATATAAACGGAATAACTGAAAAACTGCCATATATAAAAGATCTTGGGTGCAATGCCATATGGATCAATCCGTGTTTTGACTCACCTTTCGGAGACGCGGGATATGATGTGGCTGACTACTACAAAGTAGCTCCCAGATACGGTACAAACGATGATATCGTCCGCATGTTTGATGAAGCACATAAGCTTGGAATGCATGTGCTGCTCGATCTGGTGCCGGGGCATACTTCGTGGGATCATCCTTGGTTTAAAGAAAGTATGAAGCCTGAAAAAAATGAATATACGGACCGTTATATATGGACGGACAGTGTTTGGGAGGAGCCAAAGGGTTATGGCTCGCTCAGGGGTATATCCGACCGTGACGGAAGCTGTGTGGTAAACTTCTTTTCTCATCAGCCGGCATTGAACTATGGCTTTTACAAGCCTGACCGTCCATGGCAGCAGGCTATGGATGCCGAAGGACCGATGGCTACCAGAAAAGCCATGATGGATGTTATACGATTCTGGTTGTCAAAGGGATGTGACGGTTTCAGGGTGGATATGGCAGGCTCTCTTGTAAAAAATGATGAGGACAGCAAAGGGACTATAGCTCTCTGGCAGGATGTAAGAAAAATACTTGATGCGGAATTCCCTAATGCCGCATTTGTATCAGAATGGGGTGAGCCCGACAAAAGCCTGAAGGGCGGATTTCACATGGACTTTTTGCTCCATTTCGGGCCTTCTCATTATAATGACTTATTCAGATGTGAAAAGCCTTACTTTGGC
>JAEEKN010000350.1 GCA_016282435.1 Lachnospiraceae bacterium
AGCTGCTTGCCTATCGCTTTGATAAGAAGCGCTGCCACTACGGAAGAATCAACTCCTCCCGACAATGCCAGAAGGACCTTCTCGGACCCAACCTGTGCTTTGATAGCTGCAACCTGCTCGGAAATAAACGCTTCGGCAAGTTCCGGAGTGTTTATTCTCTTCATTGTTTCAGGACGCTTTTCACCCATTTTGTTTTCCTCTCTTTCATTTATCAACGTATAATATTTACAGTACCTTAAACACAGTTAAGATACGGCAACTTCTCTAAGTGCCTCTATGAGCAATTTCTCATCTATAGGCTTCTCTACGACATATTTAAGGCCGGCTTCTTCCAGCTCGTTCATGGTATCTTCGTCACACATGGAACTGAGCATGACAATAGCAGCCTCCGGATACAGCGCTCTGATCCTTCTGGCAGTCTCGATTCCGTCTATACCCGGCATGATAATATCTATGGTCACTATATCGGGCCTTAATTCTCCGTATTTTTTTATTCCTTCTTCCCCTGATCTGGCATGTCCCGCAACCTCATAGCCTTCCGAGGTTACTATATCTTTTAACTCCATTGCTATAAAGGGTGAATCATCGACAATAAGTATCTTTTTCATCCTGAACCTCCCTTATTATACAATCATCATTCATCAAGGAAACGCATTCTGGCCGAGTCTCTCTTCTTAGCTGGCTCAGACGGCTTTTTAGCAGGCTTAATAGCCTCCGAAAGGGTGTTTGAAAGCTGCTGCTTGCACTTGTCGCAGAAACGGCCGGTTAAAATATTAGCTCCGCAGGACTCACACTCTATACCTACCGCAGATCCTGCAGTAAATGAAAGTCTCTCTTCACGTACCCACTGCTTGATTATCTTGATAGATACATCTGTATTCTCCGAAACATTCTGGATATTTACTCCGGGGTTGTCCTTTATGTACTGCTTTACTACTTCAAACTTCTGTTCAAGCTCTTTCATGCATATAGGACAAAAAGGAGTAACACGTCCTATATAGTTATACAGCTTTCCACACATTCTGCAAGTTCTGACTTCCATAACATAATCCTCCGTCTCAAAATATTTTCAAAACATGTCTCCCGAAAAAACCGTAACAAACCCGACTTCTTCGGCCCCTGACTTCTGTAGAGCCCTGGTACACCCTTCGAGCGTACTGCCCGTAGTATATACATCGTCTACAAGACATATTCTTTTATACTGCATATCTTCCACAGCTTCAAAACCTGTGAGAGAAATCGCCGATCTTTCCCGTCCCGAGAGCTTCTTTTGTTCCTTACTTATGCCCACACGGTACAGTATATCGCTGTCCACACATATCCCTAAGGCTTCACCTATACCTTTTGCAAGATATTCCGACTGATTGAACCCTCTTTCACTTTTTCTTTTCCCGGTAACAGGTACAGGTACCAATGCTTCTGGATTCATCCTCTTTATACGTGGACCCAGCTCATCTATAATTCCTTTTATAAAGAAATCTCCGTTCCTTCTTATTCCGTTGGATTTAAAATCTATCATAGCCGTCCTGGCAGTTTCGTTGTACTCATAAAGGCAAAACCCGTATGAATAACTGTGCTTTTTTTGACGGCATTCCGGGCACAGAGCTTCTTCTTCGTTTTTAAGGCTTCTACCGCATTTAAAACAACGCGGCTCCGTTATCTGTCTGAATTTGTGCCTGCATTCTTCATGAATATATGTTCCGTCAGCCTCCATGACCTTTCTGCATGCGGGGCATCTGGGTGGAAACAGGATTTTTAATAAATCACTCAATATTATACTCCAAAAAAACAAAAAATGTCAATAATAAACAATAATTTCTTAACATTTTCATAACATTTTTACTAAATTCTCTGCGAGACCTGAATATCTCTTCTGTTCCATCTCATTGTTAATCATATCGGTCACCGCATTTTTGCTTCCTACGATCACAACGCATTTTTTAGCACGGGTTACTGCCGTATAGAGAAGATTACGGTTAAAAAGCTGTCTCGGTCCGTTAAGAAGAGGCAGAATCACGGCCGGATATTCGCTTCCCTGTGATTTGTGAACGGTTACACTATAGGCAAGTTCCAGATCCTCCAGAAGCGAAAAAGGATACATGACCGTTTTGTCTTCATCAAAAACTATCTCTATTTCATCTGAAAATGTGTTTATTTTTTTGATGATACCACAGTCTCCGTTAAAAATGCCCGATCCAGACGCCTTTACAAAGCCCCTGGAATTTCTGGTTTCCCACTCCAGCTGATAATTATTTTTTACCTGCATGACCTTATCTCCCTCGCGGAAGATCACATCCCCGTAAGTTTTTTCACGTTTTTTGGGATCTGCAGGATTCAGGAAATTCTGAAGGACCTTATTCAGTCTCTCTACGCCGAGTTCTCCTTTTCTCATAGGCGTCAGTATCTGTATATCCATCGATGTAGCTTTTACATATGACGGAAGTTTGTCTCTGACAAGGGCCACAACTACCCCGCTGATATCATTAGGAGTATCCCTTTTCATAAAGAAAAAGTCTTTGCTCTTGTTATCAAGCGTTATTTCTTCACCCCTGTTTATTTTATGAGCATTTACAACTATATCGCTCATAGCCGCCTGTCTGAATATTTTAGTGAGACAGACCGTAGTAAACTTTGAAGAAGCTATAATGTCCCTCAATACATTCCCGGGTCCCACGGGAGGCAACTGGTTTGCATCTCCCACCATGATTAGCCTGGTTCCCTGAGCTGTTGCTTTAAGCAAAGCATTCATCAGAGAAATATCAACCATGGACATTTCGTCTATTATAACTATATCTGTTTCGAGAGGATTGGTTTCATTTTTCTCGAATCCACCCTTTACTACCGAACCATCCTCATCTTCGCTCATTCCCTTCATCTGGAGCATTCTGTGTATGGTTGAGGCTTCCCTTCCTGTAGTCTCGTTCATTCTTTTGGCAGCCCTTCCGGTAGGTGCAGCCAGCAGGATATCCATTCCTTCCGCTTCAAAAAATCTGATTATAGCTTTAATGGTTGTGGTTTTTCCGGTTCCGGGTCCTCCGGTGAGAACCATTACTCCGTTTTCGGCGGCAGCCCGTACCGCGTCTTTCTGTATGGGATCGAGTTCAACGCTCAGTTCCTCTTCTATCTTTTCAAAAAAATCATCCGTCTTTTTCTTAGGGACAGTATATTTGACATCAAGGTCAAGCAGCATCCTGGCAACGGATAGTTCCATATAATAGTAGGGAGCGAGATAGCAGCATTTTTTCTCTCCCGATTCACGGAAAACAATCTTCTTTTCTATCTTCAGTTTCTCGAGGGGTGCCTCTATATCTTCAGCCGGTACCTGCAGAGTTTTTACTGCGGTATCTGTAAGTATTTCAAGAGGTAAATATGTATGTCCCTGCCCAACAGCTTCCGATAATACATAAAGAATGCCGGCGCGTGTCCTGTATTCTGAGTCTATCCTTATTCCGCCGCGCTGGGCAATCTCGTCCGCCGTCTTAAAACCTACACCCTTTATTTCTTCTGCCATCCTATACGGGTTTGTTCTCAATACCTGATACAGTCCCGAACCATACTGTTTATAGATTTTCACCGAAAGTGCCGAGGATATTCCGTATTTTTGCAAAAACATCATGGCGTTGCGCATTTCACGCTTATCATAAAAATTCTCGCTGATGCTCCTGGCCATTCGTTCGCTGATACCTTTGATATCCGCCAGCCGTTCGGGTTCTTCTTCGATGACTCTGAATGTGTCGTCGCCAAATTCTTTTACTATCCTGGCAGCCAGTGCTTTTCCTATTCCTTTTACTGCTCCAGAACCCAGATATCTCTCCATTGATGCAGCATCTTCCGGTTCAATGGCGGTAGCGGACAATACTTTGTACTGCTTTCCGTATACATTATGTCTGGTTTCTCCGCATTCCAGCTTAAAATACTCACCTTCGCTAATATAGGAAAAGCTTCCCACGCATGTAAGCACTTCTTCGCTTTTTTTTGTGGCAAGCTCAAATACGGTATAACCGTTCTCTTCATTTCTGAATATTATGTTGTCTACACAGCCCTCAAGTTCTACTGTCATTAATTTTCGCTCCAAAATCGCGTTTCATCGCGTTATATAACTGCTGGGCAAGTCCCAGATCCCCATGTTCCGTTATCTGATCGGCGTACTCCTGATAAAGTTTATCTCCGAACAGATTCATATACGGGGTATCCTCTTCTTCGGAATCAGTCAATGTTTTCTTGGTTTTTTCAAGAACTTTTTCCAAAAGATATGATTCAAAGCTTTTGCAGACTTCCATCAGTTCTTCGTCTGTGGCGTCTTCCAGCTTCCCGTTTGCTAGTTTGCTCTCTAAAGCTGCGGCTTCGGAGGCTTTTGATTTTGCATTGTCTGTATTTAAACGGGATATGAAGGAATCATAACCCGAATTGCTTCCTATTGATATGCTCATTATGTATCTCCCTTCGCAAACAGCTTCTCGGCGGGGTTTGTCGGTCTGTATGGTTACTATTCACAGCCGTCCAAATCTCACTCATAAACCTTCCGGCTTCGCCGTAAGTCGTCGCATTCGCGACTCACGTTTACTCGTGAGTTTTGTCCAGCTTCCACCGCTTAATCTGCATAAATGCCAACCCGCAAGCAAGCTTACGTTTGGCATTCACAGCAGATTAGCTGTGAATAGTAACTTATTATCTCAGGTTATTGGCTTGTTGCATCATTTCGTCAGCGGCAGTGATGACCTTGGAGTTCATCTCGTAGGCACGCTGAGTGGTAATAAGGTTTACGATTTCGTCGACGGTCTGAACGTTGGAGCCTTCAAGATATCTTGCATGGATCTTGCTGACTCTGAGCGCCGTGTCTTCAAGTTCATATCTGACTGCACCTGAGTTCTCAGATTCCCTGTAATAGCTGTCAGAGAGTTTGTTGAGTCCCGCAGGATTGTTGAACTGAGCCATTCCTATCCGTATATTTAAGGAATATACTTCTCCGGTGGATTCATCCCTGTAATTGAACTCTCCGTACTGATCCGTAGACAGATTGTTCAGATTATATTCATTACCGAAATGAATTATTTCACCTTCAGTATTTAAGACAGGATATCCTTCCGATGTAGCCAGTGTCACGCCGTCCTCATCTATAGCCATCTGGAATGCTCCGTTCCTGGTATAACACTCGGTACCGTCAGGCATCTGTACTCTGAACAAACCGTCACCCTCTATACAGAAGTCATATTCTTTGCCTGTCTCCTGCATAATACCCTGTGTAAATACAGAAGTAAGCGCGGTAACTCTGACACCGGTACCCACCTGAGCAAGAACAGGCTTAGGATCGCCGTTGTTGTCATACTGTTTTCTCTGAAGCTTCTGATAAAGCAGAGAAGAAAACTCGGTAGTCTGTTTTTTATATCCGGTTGTATTAACATTCGCCAGGTTGTTCGCGATATTATCCAGGCTAACCTGCTGTGCATTCATTCCCGATGCACCTGTCCACAATGCTCTTACCATATACGTCCTCCGATATTATGATTACTGGATTCTTCCCACAGAATTTGCAGCCTGTTCCATAACGGTGTCTGCAGCTTTTATAACTTTCTGATTTGCTTCATATGCTCTGGTAGTCGCTATAAGATCCACCATTTCATTTACCACCATAACATTTGACTGTTCAGTGTATCCTTGTCTGATACTGCCGTCCGGTTCTTTTGCGGTATATCCGTCGACAGGTCTGTAATAGGTGTCCTGATATTTTTTGAGATATTCATAATCTTCGAAATCAGCCAGGCCGATCCTGTCTATCACTTCTCCGTCCGCTATGACATATCCCAGTGAATCAACCACTACCTCGCGGGCATCTACAGGTACCTGAAGGTCCCCTGTATCTGACTGGAGATGATTTCCGTTTGCATCAACTATATACCCGTCGGAAGTCATATGAAACTGTCCGGCTCTTGTATAACTCAAATAAGTATTCCCTTCCCTGTCAGTTACATTAACCTGGAAGAATCCGCTTCCGTCAATTCCCAGATCAAACGGATTGTCAGTCTCTCTTAACGAGCCCTGAAGATAATCGGTATGCACTTCACCTATCTTGGCTCCCAGGCTCACATCACCGATGCTGCGTCTGCGCCATCCTTCGGAATTGTCACGGATCTTAATAGCGAGCAGATCATCAAAACTCTGACTGGTAACAAATTCTTTCTTGTATCCGACAGTTGTGGCATTTGCCATATTGTTTGAAATGACATCAAGTCTTTTCTGTTGGGTATACATTCCGGTCCAACCGGTATATAAGCTTCTCAGCATATGGAATCTACCTCCTCTTTTGATGCGGTATTATTTCAATTTGCGTTCACTTATGAATTCAACATATTTTCCGGTTCCGATAGCCACTGCTGTCAAAGGATCGTCGGCTGTCATGGTGGTAATACCCGTCTTTTCCTCTATGAGGTCTTCCAGACCGTTCAGGAGTGATCCGCCTCCTGTAAGGATAATACCACGGTCCGCAATATCTGCGGCAAGTTCCGGAGGAGTTTTCTCCAGAACACTGTGAATGGCATCAACTATCTGGTTCGTGGTACTTGCAAGAGCTGTCTCGGTCTCTTCCGAGGTAACCGATATAGTTTTCGGAAGTCCTGTAACCAGGTTTCTTCCTCTAACATCCATCGATACCGATTCCGGTCTGCGGTATACCGACCCTATGTTGATCTTTATATCTTCAGCAGTCCTTTCACCTATCAGCAGGTTATGATTCTGCTTCATATATCTTACTATGGCTTCGTCAAAATCATCTCCGGCTGTTTTTATGGACGCACTGACTACCGTGCCGCCCAGAGAGATAACTGCAATATCGGTAGTTCCGCCGCCTATATCGACTACCATATTACCCTGAGGCTTTGAAATATCAATTCCCGCACCTATAGCTGCTGCGATAGGCTCCTCTATAATGGCAACCTCACGGGCTCCAACCTGATAAGCAGCATCTTCAACCGCTTTTTTCTCAACTTCCGTAACACCGCTGGGAACGCAAACACTTATGAGAGGTTTTCTGAACCTCTTCTTTCCTACGGCTTTCTGTATAAAATATTTGAGCATTTTCTCAGTAACTGTATAATTTGAAATAACGCCCTGACGTAACGGTCTTACCGCTACTATATTGCCGGGAGTACGTCCAAGCATAAGCCTGGCCTCTTCTCCTATAGCTTTTATCTTATTTGTATCCCTGTCGAACGCAACTACCGAAGGTTCTTTAAGGACTACTCCTTTGCCCTTTATATATACCAGGACACTGGCAGTACCAAGATCTATGCCTATATCTGTACTGAACATATCGTCTCCTCTTTCTCGGCCCTCTCATCTATATCACTTTTAAGCAAAAAACAAAGCGACAAAAAGCCTTCATAACATTATACACAAAAGAAGACAATTTTTCAACACATTTTTTTATTTCTTAATCTGTTCATCCATGAACCTGCCCCCGAACGGCATCCTGCCAAAAAAGCCATATTACCAACATTAAGTGTTTTCAGCTTCTTTTGGGGCTGTAAAAATACAGAAACCCTGCGTCATTAGTGTATACACAGTGGCATCAGAAACTTATGAAGATAAGTTCTTACTATCTTTTCGTAGAGCCAAAGTCACCTCGAAAACGCATTCAGCGTTTCTTCGGTAACAAAACGATGCTCTGCATCTCTTCTATTTTGTTATATCGGTCAAAAAGTGTGATAACTTAACTCTTGATCACGAAATTTTAAAAAAAGTCATTCTAAGCACCTTTTTGAACTTTTAGTTTCTGTTCTTTGCTCAGAATGACTGTAATATCAATTTAATTTTAAATTGTATTTCGTATTACTTTACTACAATGTTAACAATTCTGCCCTTAACATATATTTCCTTGACTACGGTCTTACCCTCGATAGCTGCCTGCACATACTTGTTTGCATTTGCCTTGGCGATGGCTGATTCACTCTCCTCGTTCAAACCTACCTCGATAGTAGCCTTCACCTTACCGTTAATCTGAACAGCTATCTCGACTGTGTCTTCCTTGATAGCCTCCTCATCATATGTAGGCCATGACTCGTATGCGATGGTACCTTCATGTCCTAAGACGGACCACATCTCCTCACCGATATGAGGGCTTACGCATGAGAGCATTTTTACGAAGCCTTCAGCGAATGCACGAGGACACTTTCCTACCTTATAACAGGCATTTACAAATATCATCATCTGGCTGATAGCTGTATTAAAGCCAAGTGACTCAAAGTCAGACGTTACTTTCTTTACCGTCTGATGGTAAACCTTAGTCAAAGTACCGTCATCCTCTGAAACGATGTTATCCTCATTTGTAAAGAATGCCCATACACGGTTAAGGAAACGACGCGCTCCCTCAACGCCCTGCTTACTCCAGGGCTTGGAAACCTCAAGAGGCCCCATGAACATCTCATAAAGTCTTAATGTATCTGCACCGAATTCATTTACGATATCGGAAGGATTTACTACGAACTCAGGGAAGCGCTTACCCATCTTGATACCGTTTTCACCAAGGATCATACCCTGATGAACGAGCTTCTTGAAAGGCTCCTTTACAGGTGAAAGGCCCTTATCATAGAGGTAACGGTTCCAGATTCTTGAATACATAAGGTGACCTACCGCATGCTCGGGACCACCGATGTAAAGGTCAACAGGCATCCAGTGCTTTAATAACTCGTAGTTTGCAAATTCCTTC
>JAEEKN010000351.1 GCA_016282435.1 Lachnospiraceae bacterium
AAGTCTAACTTCCAATCGTTGTCTTCTTTTATCTCGCTTCATCCCCTGATACCTGTATCATCTTACAGTTCGGGATCCCGACTTCCCAGAACCTGGTTCTGGCGGAATTGTTTTTTACCTTACATATGATACTGGAGTTCATGGCTCCTTGACCGATGATGATGATATCTTTTCCTTCTTTTAGAGCGGGATACACCTTTTCTTTCAGGAACTCCCCGGTCCGTGCGAAGAGTTCATCCATGCTCTCTCCTCCTTCAACGGGCACATCGTACGCCTCAGGATGTTTGAAGAATACGTTTACCGGGCAGTCAGGGATATCAAAGCACCTTTCTATCCCTTCATATGTTCCGAATCCCATCTCCCTCAAACGCTCATCATAGACGATGGGGATATTCTCTTCATACTCGCCGTTCTTTCCGTCATCCCCCGCTGTGCTTCCGCCCGGCTTATGTTTAGCCAGAGCTCTCGCTTCGAAGAACAGGGCTGCAGTTTCCCTGGCTCTGCCCAAAGTAGAGCAGTAGCAGATGTCCAGATGGATACCGGCATATTCACGGCCTGCTGCTGTAGCCTGTCCACGGCCTTCCTCGTTTAACGGGATGTCGGTCTGTCCCTGCAGCTTTTTCAGCTCGTTCCAATCCGTCTTCCCATGGCGCATTATGTAGAGCATTTCTAAGTTACCTCTTATCTTTGTCAGCCTTGATTTTTACACCTCATCCGGCACTTCGTACCATCTTCCACTCAAAGTGGAAGGTTTTTAAGTAAGACTAGAATTTATGTCTTTCGTACATCCAGTTGCATCTGGCGAGTTTTTCTGCCAGCTTCTGTGTGCATTCGTCTTTCAACATTCTCCACTTCCAGTTCTCTCCGAATGTGGAAGGTGCGTTGAGTCTCGCTTCAGAACCATGGTTAAGTATATCCTGCATGGGGATGACTGCCAGCTTCGAAGAACTTCTGAGTGCCGCACGGATAAATATCCAGGCTATCTCGTCTTCCTTTACGTCCCCGCATCCCAGATATTCACCTATGTAGTGTTTTTCCTCATGGTTCAGGTTCTTGAACCAGCCTCTGGTAGTGTCATTGTCATGTGTGCCGGTATATACCACGCTGTTCTCGATGTGGTTATGCGGCAGATATATGCTCGGTGTATGAGGGTCGAACGCGAACTGAAGCACCTTCATTCCGGGGAATCCGGAGTCCTTTAAGAGCTTTACTACTGAAGGTGTGAGGAAGCCCAAGTCCTCCGCTATGATATCCTTCTCACCGAGTGCCTTCTTTATGGCCTTAAACAGTTCTATGCCGGGACCCTTTTTCCACTTTCCGTGTTCTGCGGTCTCGTCCTTGGCGGGTATGGCGTAATACTCATCGAAACCTCTGAAATGATCGACTCTTACCACATCGTACAGTTCGTAGCAGTGGCTGATCCTGGATATCCACCATGCGAATCCTTCTTCCTTGTGTACCTTCCAGTTGTACAGAGGATTGCCCCAGAGCTGTCCTGTAGCGCAGAATGCATCCGGAGGGCATCCTGCTACAGACTTCGGGTTACAGTTCTTGTCGAACTCGAAGAGGTGTGTATTTGCCCATGCATCGGCGCTGTCAAAAGCTACATATATCGGAATGTCACCGATGATCCTGATCCCGTTCTTGTTTGCGTATTCCTTGAGCTTAGTCCACTGTTGCATGAACTTAAACTGGTTGAATCTGTAGAATTCTATCTCTTCGGCATACTTTTCCCTGTATTCCTCGAGGGCTTTTTTCTCACGTGTTTTTATGTCTTTAGCCCATGAGGTCCAGCATGCGCCTTTCAGTGAGTTCTTTATAGCTACAAAGAGTGCGTAGTCATCGAGCCAGTATGCGTTTTTTTCGCAGAATTCCTGGAATGCTTTTGTCTTGCGATGCCTGCTTCTCTTAAATGCCTTCTTTAAGAGGGCGAGTCTCGTGTTGTACATGGCACCGTAATCCACATACTTCGGGTTCTTTCCGCAGTCTGCTTCCTTGCACTCTGCTTCTGTGAGCAGTCCTTCCTCGGTCAGTGTCTCGAGATCTATAAAGTACGGATTCCCGGCAAATGTAGAGATGCTCTGATAGGGAGAATCTCCGTAGCCCGTAGGTCCTAATGGCAATATCTGCCAGTAGTCGACTCCTGCTGCCTTTAACCAGTCCACAAATTCATATGCTTCCTTCGAGAATCCTCCGATACCGTATTTGGTCGGAAGGCTCGCTATCGGAAGTAAAACGCCTGTACTTCTCATACTGTATGCCTCCTCATGTGACAATGGGGACGGTTCTCTTTGTCGCGCCCCGCTTCTATAACAAAAGGAGTCCCTCAAGTCTTTAGTCCCTGAGGCGACCCCCAAAATATCGTACACTTATTATTCCAAGTGCCACCATTATGCGTTATCGTAATGATATTATCTTCTCTTTCCGAACAGTCTTAACAGATATAAGAAAAGATTGATAAAATCAAGATAAAGCTGGAATGCACCGTTCAGCGAAAGTGCTGTAACATTGCTTGAATCTGCAAATGCGCATGAATCCTTGATTTTCTTCGTATCGTAAGCGGTGAGTCCTACGAATACCAGAACTCCGATGCCACAAATGAGGTAATCAAGTCCTGAACTCTGAAGGAAGACATTTACGACTCCTACCAGGAGAAGTCCGATAAGTCCCATGAAGCAAAATCCGCCGAGTGAAGAAAGGTCCTTCTTTGAAACCAGTCCGTAAAATGCGGTAACACCAAACATAACAGCTGTGATGACGAATACCTTGACAACTGAAGTCTCAACATATGCCATACACACGATACCGAGTGTAGCTCCGTTGATAAACGAATATACCGTGAACAGTACTGCCGAAAGTACGGTGTTGTTAGCCTTCAGGGCTGCATTTGAAGCAAATACGATGACGAGTTCGCCGATGAACAGTGCGATGATGCCAAAAGGATTCTGTACCATCCATTCAAGAAGCACATCAGATGCTACCTTTGCACCGACTGCTGTGATCACAAGTCCTACCAGCATAAACAGGAAGGACTGCTGTACTACCTTCTGTTTTAATGCCTCGGATGCCTCGCTGAAAGCACCTGAGATTCCACCTATGCCGCCGGAATATCCTCCGGTCTGATAACCGTTAAATCCGTTGTAGTTATTCTGATATGCATAGGGATCGGGATTCTGATTGGTTCCCTGGTTATTCATGTTGTCATTCTGAAAATTTGTGTACATATTTTCCTTTCCCGCATGTGATATGCGTATCTGCTTATATTGAGGCGCCACTCTTTTTGTCCTCTGATTTGTAAGGATTGCCTTTTTTACTGCCTCTTACAATCCCACAAACTGTATCATAACACAAGTGTTCTGAAAAATCAATCTTTACACAAAATTTTCATAAAAAAAGTAGCATGCAAGCCAACTTACATGCCACTCTCTTATCATTTACTTTAATTAGTTTTAATTCATCAAGCCTTGCCGTCAGAACCAAGAACGTTCTTGATCTTATGAGCAACCATTTCCT
>JAEEKN010000352.1 GCA_016282435.1 Lachnospiraceae bacterium
ATATTATCTTGGAGAAGGAATGGGAACATTTCTTGAGGATTATCCTTTGATATCAAAGACCGCAGCGGAATACGGAGTTGATCCGGGGGACAGCTTTCTGGGATTTACGATAGAATATCAGCCGGAAAAAGGAGAAAGGCGCATAGTCGGGGAAGAGACATCCTGCATTATTCCGACATATAGCGATCTCGAATTTCTTCCATATTCTTATGGAGAAAAACCGGATTCCGGTATATATTTTGTAACGGTGTTCAGAATAACAGGAGATAAAGAGTGTTCTAAAGTTGAGAGACTTGTATCCGAAAATATCAGAGTCATAGATAACGATCCTGAAATTGAAGTGAGACAGTTACGTCAAAGCTATGAAAAATATCCTGATAAGGGATGGAAAAAAGTGATAACCGATTTCTTCTCTTTTACACTTGATGGGGAGGACATTTCAGGTTACATAAAAAAGGTTGATTGTGTTGAGGCTACAAACGGAAGTGTGTTTATTACAAGTGTGGATTTTTTGATTCCGAATCCCTACTATGGAATGTTTGAAAAAAACGCCACCGTGAACAGACTCATCACCAAACAATAAACAAAGAAAATGGAGGTACAAAATGAAAAAAGTAACAAAACTCTTGGCAGTTTTATTGGCACTTGTACTTGTGATAGGTGCAATACCGGTATCTGCCGCTTCCACTGATGTAAAGCTTAAAAAAGAAAAAAAGACGCTTTATCTCGGTGGATGTAAAGGAACAAAGTCAAATGGAAAAAAGGCTAAGTTCTACGAATATCTGAATGTTAAAAAGATAGTCGAGAACTATGATTCCAAGACAATGGAATTCGTACTTGAAGTTAATGAAGATAAGGGTAAACTTAATACCGGAGAAGTTATTACCAATAATTCAAAGGGACGTATTACCGCTAAGTCTGTCGGAACAGTATATGTGACAGTAACTGTCAGAAAAAAGTCTACCCAGAAGCCTCTTCTTTCAAGGGATGTAAAGATTACCGTAAATAAAAATGCAGATAAGGATTTCACTGTAAAGGGTATCAAAGACGGTGGTGAATACGAAGTAGGCGAGAAACTTACCGTAACCATGGCCAGAAGCAATGATACCGACTACAGAGAACTCTTAAGCGATGATGACGGTGTTACTCTTACAAAAAAGACCACAAAGGGAACAAAGTATGTGGTAAACTTTGAAAAAGCCGGTACATATACCATCAAGGCTCGTACATATCAGAGTAATACTTACAAGGGAACCACAGCGGAGAAGACATTTAAGGTAACGGTTACCGGTGGAGCAGAACCTACCACTACACCGGAACCTACCCCGACTCCTACTACAGAGCCTACAGCAACACCTACACCCACTGAAGCACCTGTTGGTGATCTTGCTATTAAACAGACAAAGTTAAATGCATTTGTTGTATCGGGCGTTAAGGATGCAGCTTCTATCAAAGCAGCAGATATAACCGTATATACAAAACTTGCAGGAACCGAAACAGAAGCTCCTTTTGGTGCTATAAAGGATGTTTCAGCAAAAGAATCAGATCTTACCGTTCAAATGTATTCAACATTTGATGCTGAGCAGATTTATTATGTAAAGATTGCCGGAGTTACTGATAAAGCTTTAACATTCAAGGCTGCAAATTATCGTAAGGAAGATATAGCAAAAATCGGTATTACCAATACCAAAGTATTATATAATCAGATGGCCGATCTTGGTATCAGATATTATAATGCTGACGGTGTAGACATCACAGAAAAGGTAGAATCGATTATTCCTGTAGTAACTCTCAGCCCGAGTTCTAATATCACCGACGCGTTTGTTTCAGGCAACCAGGTTTACTTTATGGCTCCAGATAAGACCTGCGTATTTGAAATCAGCATTACAAAGGGTCTTACAGAGTACGGTGAGGCTATTACATTAAAGAATGAATTTGCTGTTACATCTTTCGAGCCTAAGTCATCGGGTCTTATATATACAGTTACCAATGATGACAGTGTATATTTAAAGAAGGATGACAAACTTGGAACAAGCTTTGCTTACAAGGATTCAGCAGTTATTGAAGCACTTTTCGTTTATGATGACGGATCTGTAAAGACCCTTGATCAGGAAGGTGTTGATTATGTTACTACAAGCAATCCTGATGTGTTATTTATTGGCACAAAGTGTCCTACAGGAGGCTACTATCTGATCGCCAACAATGCCGGCGAGTCTACAGTTCTCTTCTATAAGGGAGGAGCTAACGGTAAATTTGTAGGTTCTGCCAAGGTTACTGTAAACCCTGAGAAGAAACCGGTAGCTATTGATGCAAAAGTTTCTAAGGTAAATCTTAATGTTAATCCTTTAGTGGGAGATACACTGGAGATAACAGCTACTGTAAAGGATCAGTATGGTAATGCTCTTACAGGACAGCCTATAACCATTACGCAGACTGACGGAACAAAGACCGTTACAGGTATAGCTTCATTTGGTGGATTTATTGATGGTAAACTGACAGTAAAGGGAAGTGATATTGTTCTGAATTCAGGTGTTCCGGGCGGTGCTATCATGGCTACTGTATCGAGCGGTTCTCTTTCTGCAACAGTTACATTTACTGTAGCAAATCAGGATAAACCTAATTTATGGAAAGTTAATTCAGTTCCCGAGGCAAAGAATATTCAGCTCAATACCGGTATTCTTGCCGGAGATGCAAAGCCTTCAGTAGCCACTATGAGTGTTGAGGGAATGAATCTTCAGTACTTTGTAAGAACTGAGAACCTTAAGATGCTGGGCAAGAATCCTACCCCTGCCATGAAAGCATCTGAATTTGGTATAGCTACGGGTGAAACAGCTTACTTCTATACCATTACCAAAGATGGAAAACTTTTAGAGTCTGTTACAGGAACTCTGATCACAAATGTTGGCGGTAAGCTTACATTCCAGGCATTTGGTGTAAATGAAAAGCTTGAAGCAGGTAATTATCTGGTAATGTTCTACAGTGTTACCGGAGGAGATACTACTTCAAACGTTTCAATCCTTGATTCAAGATCAATCACAGTAGTAGATAATCAGCCTGCGCCTGTGATAAACAGGAAGGCAGAAAAGTCTGCAAATCCTTCTGATATTGATGCATTTAATGAATGTTATGAGATAATTATTGGAGAAAAAGCTCTTGAAGCCTCTGCAGTAAAAGCTGTAAATGTTCACAAGGATACCGAAGGAAGAAGATTCTTTGAAAGCGTAACGATCCTTATTCACAATGATATTTACGGTGATTTTATAAAAGAGTATTCAATTCCTAATTCAATAGGTCTTATAAAGTAATTTAATAAAAAGTGCTGCCTTTTGGCAGCACTTTTTTTAGTGGTGGTGCGCCTAGCGGCGCACATTTCTAACAGGTGAAAGTCCTAAATCCGTCCGATAGTAGCAGAGTAAACATGAGGAATCAGAACCTGTACACCTCAATATCTTCGGGAAGAACTGCTGCAGCTGCGGAACAGACGTATCCGGGACCTGCATCGTATATTTTTACGGTAAACCTTGGATCCTGCGGGGTTATGCGTTCTTTTTCCAGATCTACTTCGAAGCTTTTTAAGTTTTTTGACAGACCCGTTCCCAGGGCTTTCAGGTAACTTTCCTTGATGCACCATATTTTGTGGAAGGCGAGTCTTCGCAAATCCTCTTCCCGTATGGAAGACAGGTAAGCGTTTTCGTTTTCACTAAAAAACCGGGCGGCGATTTTATCACCGCTTTTTTCTATGTTCTGAACGTCACACCCGTTCTCACTGTCTCCGATGATGCACATTACACGGCTTCCGGAATGGGAGAGGTTAAAATAGATATCATCATGGTCTTTCAGGTATGGTTTCTTATGTTCACCATATATGAATTCGAGTTCGGGGATATACAGTCCCTGAGATTCTAGAGCATGCATGAGAAGCAGAAATGCGCCTGCAGATGTAGCTCTTCCCGATGCGCTTTTGTAACGGGCGGCCTTCTCTTTTCGCCAGGCCGGTAGTTTATTTACTGCATTATTATAATAATCTTCATTAAGGAGCGGGGTAGTATCCGCTATATAAATTTTTGTATCCATATTTTTATCATATTCTTGTGCTTATGTTTTTATATGTTGTTTTCGACATTTGAAATGTGGATTTTTAAATACAAAATTTTGATAAGGAGCATTGTGTATTATCAAGGTAACTCCGAGAGCGTTTTCACGGTGACATTAACTAAATTTACATAAAAAAATAGAAGCCCTGAAATATATTAATTTCAAGGCTTTATCTTCATTTGAGCCACTCGGGACTCGAACCCGAGACAACTTGATTAAAAGTCAAGTAAGTGAGCCTTGAAACGCCGATGGTTGACGTATTTGTCAAATCACGTTCGACAGATTTTCGACATTTCGAAAAATATTATTCAGTTTTTCTGCTGCCTTTTCCTGCTCGTCATCCAGGTGAGCGTATATCTGCATTATCATCTGTGTCCCCTCGTGCCCTAGGAGCTGAGCCGCTTTTTTTAGGCTTATATTTGAATAGTATAACATTGTAGCATAATTATGCCTAAATATATGTGCGGTTAGTTCTTCCGCCGTCGGTGCAGCCGCAGCCATAGCCTTAGTAATTCCCCTCCAGAACTTCACATATGATGATTGAGACATGTATTTTGTTCTGTCAGTAGTCATCGGAAACAGGATATCTTTGTCTTTTGCATACTCCTTTATGGCACTGAAAGAATCCGGAACAGGAACGGAGCGTCTGCTTGCCGATGTCTTGGGCGTGTCTTTCATTATAGCATCATTTCTGTCAAATACAAGAGCTTTTTCTATCCTTACAGAGTCGGGACCGATATCACTGCCCTTGAGAGCCAGAGCTTCTTCCCTGCGTATGCCAGTGAAATATAGCAGCTTAACAAACATTTCCTGTTCTTCGGTGAATTTAGCCGTAAACAGCGCGGCGGTTTCCTGCTTCGTAAGCGGTCTCTTCTCATTCACTGTTTTGGGCGGCAGTACGAGAGCCTTTATCTTGATATCTTTGGCCAATCCCTCGTCCATGGCTGATTCGAATATCTGCTTCAGGGTAAGCTTTATCTTATTACATGTGTTGTAGTGGCTGGCACGGTTATTTATTATCCTTTGCAGGTCGGTCAGAGTTATCTCAGAGAAGTACAGGTCGCCTATCTCGGGGATCAGGTGCTTGTATATGATATTCTGATACATCTGCTTTGTATTGAGTGAACGTACGGCCTTGTTATTCAACAGCCATCTTTCTGCAAACGTGGAAAACAGTATGCTATTACTTACGTCATGCGTGATCATCCACTTCTGACGGGCGTCTTCTATGCGCTGGTTCAGTTCTGTTTGAGTCCTCCCTGTGATAGACTTCCTGATCGGAGTACCGTCCGGATCACGTCCTAGGGTTATCTTCTTTTCGTATACGTTGGTTCCTTTCTTTTTCTTCATGAGTACCTCCAAAATAATAAGCCACATATGATGGTTCATACGTGGCTAAATATTTTTATTGAGCAATACCAAGTTTACTCATCAGGGCTTCCTTTAGTACTCGGGAAACATTTATGTGCGCATCGTCAGCAGCTTTATTAAGCCATTCAGGGATGCTTACATTCCTGCGGACGGTCTTTTTGTTAATGCTCCTTCTGTACGCTTCTAAATCGAGATCCACGAGAGAGACGAAACTGGAGCCAGCCTCGTGAAAATCGTGTTCCAAAGGATTGACCTTTGAAATATCCCTTGCCGGAGGAACTTCAGCATCCGGAGTATCGAAGAGCTTACATCCTATAAGGTCTCTTGCCATGTAAACAGCATCTTTTAAGCCATAGCCTTCTGTGACACTGTCAATGTCCGGGATATAAACAAGATAAGTATCTTTTTTATCGCCGGTTTTAGTAAAAACAACTGGATAAACAACTGTCATATATATTGCACCTCCTGATGGTAAGAGGCCAGGGGCTTATAGCCCCCACCTCTTAAGAATACTTCTTGCAAGTATTTCATTGATTTCACGGTGGCGAGGAACTTGTTCCTCTTCTCCAGCAGCATTTTTATAAACATCATGCTTGTGGCCGTTACGTTCAAATTTGAAACCGCCTGCTTCGAGCTTCTTTATTAAGTCTCTCCGCTTCATGCTTGGTCCCTCCTTGCAAGTACAATTATACACAATAATTGTGTATAAGTCAAGAGCTTTTTCAAATATTTTAGCCACGTATGAAGTTTTCAATGTTCAAAATTATATATAGACTTAAAAAATTAAATATGTTATACTGAATCCATCGATCATCCGGAGGTGCACATGAAGGAAAAACTCAACCTAAAATCAATCATAGTCGGTTTATTGGTGCTGATAATAGGTATTCTACTTATCATCCTTGACCTTTTCAGTGCAAAAACGGATACAAATCTTTGGATAAGCATCGGTTGTTCATTAATAGCGTCGGGGCTTGTGATACTTTTAAATGCCGTATGTGTTGAGAGGATTAAAGATAATCCTCTCAAAGAGTGGGGGATATCAAATATTTATCCTTCTAGGGCTATAATGAACACTGATTGCGAAGTAAGTGTTGATAATGCAGAGCATCAAGTGGATGTCATAGCATTTGGACTCCATTCATATAGGGACGCAAAAAGTAAAACGACATTGAAGCTTCTAAGTAAGGGCGTGAACTTCCGGATCATCACCATGGATCCTGATTCTGAATTTGTTTATCAGAGAGCAAAGGAAGAAGGTGAAGTCAAAGAGCAAATATCAAACAGTATACGGCAACTTGTCGAATGGGCCAATGATCTTAATAAGAAAAGCAAGAAGGGTAAGATTACCGTAAAAGGCTATTCCTGTATGACTCTCAGTTTCTATTGGCGTGTCGATGGTGAAATATATACCGGTCCTTACTGGTACGGGAAAAGAAGCCAGCAAACTATATCTTATAAATTTACCTCGGGGAAAACTTTCAAAGCATATACAGAATACTTTGAGTCCTTATGGGGAGACGAAGTGCTTATGAAAACCCTCACTAAATAATCCACCAGCCACCTTCGGGTGGCTTTTATATTTTACTCCTCACTTCTATGACCTTTCCCAGGATCCTTACCGGGAGCTGCTCCACTTCCTGGGCGGTGAAATGCATGGGCTCATATGTGGGGTTGAGGCTGATCAGGGCGATGGCGTCCTTATACTTCTGCAATTTCTTGACACATGCTTCGTCACCGTTTATCAGGGCGCAGACTATATCCCCGTTCTCGGCCTCTTCCTGTTTTCTCACTACAAGAATGTCCCCGTCCTGGATACGCGGGATCATGGAGTCACCTTTTACGCGGAGAGCGAATATCTCGTCATCTTTCTTCAGCTCCGGAGAAACATATATAGTACCTATTTTATTTTCGTCGGCATAAATCGGGGTCCCTGCTGCTATCTTACCGAGCACCGGGATGGCGACAATATCTTTCATATCGAGGATGAGGTCGAGGCTACGGGCAGGAGCGGGGTCCTTCTTTTCCTCCCAACCCATAAGATAAGCAGGTGAGCATCCAAGTATTTCTGCAATGGGCTCAAGTATAGATATAGGCATTTTTTCTATGTCGCCTTTTTCATATCTATAAATTGTTGTAGGGTTAGTCCCCAGACGTTCTGCGATTGTTTCGGCCGAAATTCCTTTCGCCTTACGTAGTTCTTTGATTCTTTGAGCGACATTCATAGTATTTTCTCCAATCAATATATTTATGGTATTTTACACAATATCACATTTTTGGCATAATTGCAAGTAGAAAAATTAAAAATACTAAAAAAACTTGCATAAAAGCAAAAATATGTATTGACACAACAGGAAATATGTGTTATATTTAACTTGCAATAACGCAAGTACAAATACATGAAAGGAGAAGAAAAAAATGGTGAATATCAACAAATTAAGAGCTAATATGGTTGAACGTGGAATGAATGTCGATTCTTTATCTGCCGAAACGGGTATTCCTAAGGACCGTTTGTACAGGCGCTTCAAGAATCCTGATGAGATAACCATAGAAGAGGCTGACGCCATTATCAATGCCCTTAAAACAGATTATAATGGTGCAATTTCTATTTTTTTTACCCAATTACTTGCAAAAACGCAAGTATAAAAAGAAAAGGAGCACCCATGACACCGCAGGACAAATGGAAAGTATATCTGATGTACACAGCTGGAAATGCGAGATATTTTGTGTCAAAATCACCGGACTACACGAAAGCATATAAAGGTGTGATGTACAAGGATATGAAAGACGCAGAATCCCTCTGCGAGGGGCTGAACGCTCAGGACACAGGGACCATTGAGAAAGGAGGCTAAACATGGAACAGGAGCACAAAAGTATAACTGAGATCGCAAAGGAATACGGTTATCACAGGAAAGTCGTTGAAAACATGTGCCATGCCAGGGGACAGAGATTCGCGTACCGACTTACGCCGAACGGAAAGTTCTATATAATCCCTGAAATGTTCAAGGAATATATAGAGAGGAAGCAACAGCAGACTAGAGAGGAGGGTGTGAGATATGAGGCAGCAGGATATTCAACACATGCGCAGAAGACACCACGTAGGATTTTCGCTTGAAGATATCATCGGAGCGTGCTCGATACTCGGGGTATTCGGATCATTCATAGCGATGTTCTTTATATTCGGGTCCATGGAGACCAATTCCATGAGCATGAGTGACGGGATTAAGTACGGAGTTATCGCTATTATTGTTCTTGCCATATCGGTATTCTGTATAAACCGTATCGAAGCTGAAGATCTGAGCCAGTACGACAAACTGTGAGGTGATCGGATGGATAATTCCAAGATTAGGATGGTCACATACAGGAGCCGACAGGGATGGCTGGATCATCGTACCGGGATAGGCGGTTCAGATGCTGCTGCCATCCTGGGACTGAATCCATACTGCAACAATGTGGAGTTATGGGAGAAGCTGACCGGCAGGAGAGAATCGGAAGATATCAGCAAGAAGCCTTATGTACTGTACGGTACCAAGGCAGAAAAACATCTTAGGGAACTCTTTAAGCTGGACTTCCCTGAATACAAAGTTGAGTACAAGCCTAACAATGTATGGATAAATGAAGACTATCCGTTTGCTCACGCTTCCCTGGATGGATGGATTACAGATCAGGAGGGCCGTAAGGGTGTTTGGGAATGCAAGACCACCAATATCTTGCAGTCCATGCAGAAAGAGAGGTGGAATGAGCGGATTCCGGACAATTACTATGTTCAGTGCCTTTGGTACCTTGCAATCACAGAATTTGACTTCTGCATACTTAAGGCACAGTTAAAGTCGGAATTTAAGAACGAGATCTATTTGCAGACAAAACATTATAAGTTTGAAAGGTCGGAGGTTGAGGAAGATATCAAGTATCTCATGGAAACGGCAGCAGAGTTCTGGAGATATGTTGAAAAGGACGAAAGACCACCACTCAGACTACCGGACTTTTGAATATAAAAAAATCATTTTTAGGAGGTTATTTATGGAACTGAAGGTAAAATCACTTACACTTCCGGAGGCTATTGAGTTCAACTTTGACGAACTCAAGACAGAGATTTCCGAGAGAACATCTGCGTATATCGGGATAGTTTACACGGACGATCAGATGAAGGAAGCAAAGCAGGATGTGGCTATGCTCCGCAAGTTTACAAAGGCACTGTCAGACGAGCGCATCAGGGTTAAGAAGGAAATCATGAAGCCTTATGATGCATTTGAGGCAAAGGTCAAGGAGCTGTCAAGCATCGTCGACAAGGCAATCGTTGATATTGATGCACAGATTAAGACTTATGATGCCATCAAGCAGGATGAAAAGAAGGCCAATATCGAGGAAATGTTCAAGAATATGCTCTTCCCGGAGTTCGTAAAGATAGAACAGATCTGGAACGCTAAGTGGCTCAATGCAACATTTTCTATGAATAACATTGAAAAGGAACTACTGGAAAAGAAGGAAACCATCATCAAGGAATGTCAGACGCTTGCCACACTTCCGAGCTATTCACATGAAGCCGTTCACTTCTACCAGAAAACACTCGACATCGCTCAGGCTCTTGCAAAGGTCCGTGAGCTGACAGAGGCAGAAGAAGCTAAAAAGAGGATGCTGGAAGAAGAGGCCGGACGCAAGGAAGAGGAAGCAAAGAAAAAGGAAGAACCTCAGCCGGTTCCGGAAGAGGCAAAGGCAGAAATAAAAGAAGAGCCGGTGATTGCAGCACCTGCTCCTCATGAAGAAAGTAAATGGGTAGCATTTGAAGCCCTGCTGACTAAAGACCAGGCAATCGCACTCAAAAACTTTTTCGACAACAATCATATCACATTTAGACCTATGGTGCAAGGAGCAAGAAATGCCTGAATTTATCAATCTTGAGGGGCAGACTTTCGGCAGGCTTTTGGTTTTAAAGAGGGATCCTGAAAAGTATGCCAAAACACGTTGGATATGTTTATGTAGTTGTGGAAAAGAAAAATCGATAGATGCCTGTTATCTCAGAAGAGGCTTAACGAAGAGCTGCGGATGTCTAAGAAAAGAGTTAGCAGCCCAAAAGCATTATAAGCATGGGGGATACGATAAGAGCAACCGGAGAATCTACAATATTTACCACAACATGAAGAAGCGATGCAACAATGAGAAAAGCACAAAATATAAAGATTATGGTGGTCGGGGAATTACAATTTGTGAAGAATGGCAAGATTTTAAGAACTTTCTTGCATGGGCATTGTCAAATGGTTATGGTCCAGAGTTGACAATTGATCACATAAACAATGACGGCAATTATGAGCCATCTAACTGTAGATGGGCAACACAAAAAGAACAAGCAAATAACAGAAGAAAAAGAAGAAAGAGAGGAACATAAAAATGGCAGTAAACAATTCGTTAGTTAACTCAAAACCTCAAAGGTTAGGAATGACCGCATATCTCAACCAGGACGCGGTACGTACACAGATTAATTCAGTAGTCGGGAGTAAAAGAGGGACATCCTTTATCACTTCCGTAGTATCAGCTGTTCAGGCAAATCCACAGTTACAAGAATGCACAAATCCCTCGATATTATCAGCTGCGTTGCTGGGAGAATCCCTCAATCTTTCTCCTTCGGCAGCTTTGGGGCAATTTTGGATTATACCCTATAACAACAAGAAAAAGGGAGTAAAAGAAGCTCAGTTCCAGCTCGGGGCAAACGGATACAAGCAACTTGCTATGAGAACAGGACAGTACAGAGATATTGATTTCATTATCATCCACGAAGGTGAATATAAAGGACGCGACCGTTTTACTGGGAAACAACTTTTTGAATTTATCCAGGATGACGACGAGAGAGAGGCTCTGCCGGTAACAGGTTATCTTGCATACTTCGAACTGACAAACGGATTCAAAAAATCAGTTTACTGGACTAAAGCCAAGATGGAGAAACATGCAAATCAGTATTCACAGGCGTTTGACATAGAGGCATACAGAAAACTTCAGGCAGGACAGATTCCTCAGTCTGATCTGTGGAAATACTCTTCGTATTGGTATTCAAATTTTGACGGAATGGCAGAGAAGACACTTATAAAGCATCTTCTTTCAAAGTACGGCATTCTTTCAACAGAGCTGATACAAGCGGTAGACGCAGACGACGCAGTTATAAATGAAGATGGCAGCAAAAATTATGTAGATATCGTGGATGCACCTGCTCCCGTGACTCCCGCACCGGAACCCGAAAAGGAAGAAAAGAAACCCGAACCGGCAGCAGCTCCGGAAGATGATCCTGCGGCAGCTCTATTCGGAGGCAAGTGATGGCTTGGAGACATTACGGTAACAAGTACGGCAATCACAAGGTAGTGGTTGACGGTTCCGTATATGACAGCAAGAAGGAAGCGAGACGATGGCTCGAACTTAAATGCTGGGAGTCCCACGGAGTTATAAAAGACCTGGAAAGACAGAAAAAGTTTATCCTGATCCCCGCACAGTTCGAGCCGGATATCATCGGCAAGAGAGGCGGACGTAAACGCGGGAAGCTCATAGAACGCGAGGTGGCCTATTATGCGGACTTCTGTTATACGGACGCAGAAACAGGGGAATACATTGTCGAGGATGCCAAATCTCCGATCACACGCACAAAGGAATACATAATAAAGCGAAAAATGATGTTATTCTTCCACCATATAAGGATTCGGGAGGTTTAGGATGGCTATTCAATACGGAGACAACGAATATATAAAACTATTCCGGAAGATGGTGAACTGGGAATGGTACACGGATGTCAATACAAAAGTTTTGTTTTTGCACTGTCTCCTAAGAGCTAACTGGAAAGATGGAAGCTGGAAGGGAATAGCATACAAAAGAGGGCAGTTTATAACATCCCTGAATACCCTGGCAACAGAGACCGGATTAACCTTTTCGCAAGTAAGAACAGCACTAAACAATCTGATAAAGACTGGCGAGGTCGCAAGTTTGTCGCAAGGTAGAAGTCGCATAATTACAGTGCTTTCCTACGATTCTTATCAAATCAATGACAAGGTCATCGCAACATCTTCGCAAGATGATGACAAGGTCGTCGCAAGGTCGTCGCAACAGTATAAGAATATAAAGAATAGTAAAGAAGATAAAGAAGTAAAGAATATAAACAGTAGTCACTTCGTTCCGCCTTCTTTGGATGATATTCGGGATTATTGCTCAGAGAGAAAAAACGGGATAGACGCTCAGGCATTTATAGACTTTTACGCTGCTAAAGGTTGGATGATAGGTAAAAACAAAATGAAAGACTGGAAGGCAGCAGTACGGACATGGGAACAAAGAAGAAAAACACCTTCCCAACAGATACCGACAAGCAAAGGCAAGAACTATACCGGAAGAGATTATTCAGATTCAGAGTTCTTAGAAATGGAAAGAAGGAAGCTGGGAGTGCAAGGAGGGAATCAATGACTTTAGAAGAACTTGAATACATTAGAGACTTGAATACATTGGGATATATCAATGACGAGGCTTACAGGATGATCTTCACCAAATGCAAGCCGACAGAATGCCGGGACGCAATCTCAAGAGATGATGCTTTACAGTGTGTTTTAGGAATAGAAAATCTCAGAGATATGTTTGAAGTCATGGATAGAATACAAAAACTTAAATCTGTGGTACCAGTAGACAAAAATTACCATGCGTCCTTTTAGGACATGGAATAAAAACATTATCGTTCTGTCACGCACATGCACAGGG
>JAEEKN010000036.1 GCA_016282435.1 Lachnospiraceae bacterium
ATATCTGTGGAGCGGATCATTCAGAGTCTGAATCGTTTGTTTCATGGCAATAAGCGGCAGATGCTTACTGCGGCTGCACTTGTTTTTATTGTGTATGTTCTGCTTTTAGCAGGTATTTTTTCGTATTATCACAGCGAAGACACAGTTACAAACAAGTATATAGCGAAGAATACATCAGTAAAGCTCTTAGAGCCTGAATGGGACGCTGTTGGTCAGAATAAAGCCAAAGCATCTGAACCTGGAATGTTGATACCCAAAAATCCTTATGCCAAGAATGAAGGTCATAATAATCTGTATATCCGTCTGAAAATGACAGTATCATTGGGAAGATTTGATTCAAGCGGCAGAACCCCGGAGTATGCGGCGGATTTTGATAATAATGACCGCAGACTGAATTCTATTTTGAATGCGATAAAAATGTTAAACGGTAATACAACATCGCCGCTTTTCGGTTTCGATAATCCAAGTGCTCAAATTAAAAACTGGACTTTGAAAGATGAATGTTACAATCTTGATTATTATATGGAAGATAAAGGGAAACATATATTGAATGACGGTACAACAGAACAGGTGTTTTATTTTTACTATGTAAATAAACCGAAAAATGGTGAAAACTCTGAGATGCGAATTGTTAAACCGCAGGAAGAAACAGCGGAATTGTTTGATCAGTTGGAGATACCTGTTTTAAAAAAAGACTACCTCGGAGTATTTGATCAGAGCTATATCATCAACATTGAGGCACAGGCTGTTACAGTAAATCCAGCTGAATCTTCTGCCGTTTCCGTGCAGAAAAACAACTTTACTGAAAACTGATGAAAGGGCTGAGAGCAAGATGCTAAAAAATATCACAAGAAGAATTGTGAGCTTTATTTCTGCAGCTGTTCTGGCAGCATCAAATATATCACCTGTTTTTACTATAGCAGATGAAACAACGATTTCGCAGACTACTGTATCAACAACCGAGGCAACGACTGAGATAACGTCGGTTACTGAAAGCGAGACAACAGGTATGTCTGATACAGAACTCACTTATCAGAGCATTGAACTGCATCCGAACGGCGAAGAAGCAGAACAGATCATAACACTTGACGGCATGCTGCCTGAGGGCGCAGAGGCTGAGGCTGTTGATGTATCGGAAGAACATGACGGTATTGCCGCTTATGATATCACTATCACTGACGGCGAAAATGAGTATCAGCCAGGTGAAGAAAACCCGATACTTGTTGAAATAAACGACCCTGTTATCACAAGCATTGAAAATATTGAGTTATGGCATATCCATGATGACGGCACAAGAGAGCAGATAACTGAAATAGCTGTTGAAGAAGGCAAGATAAGCTTTTTTGCTACGGGATTTTCGGTTTATGAGATAACCGAGAATAATTCGGATTTGGCGAATGTTAAGCATTTAGAAGATGGTGGTTGGCAAGTAGCCCAAACAATTGACGCGATAGCAGATAAAGGAGCAAATGGATTATATATTTGTAATCAAGAAAACAATTATATAACGGACACAATTGTAAGCAATGTTTCGAACAATAGTGATAGATATGGTTTGCAATCATCAAATTTTAGTTCTCCGGACTTAGCTTCAGATAATGTACCTAAAGTTTTTTTTGAACAAGTTGGTGATGCTGCTTTACATCAATTTCGCATTTATTTTTCTAATGGAACAACTAACAATTATTTCCAGTTAACAAGTGTATCTAAAAATACTGGAAGAGCAGGATTATCTCTTGTAACCGATAATAGTTTAGCAACAATTTTTACATTAGAGAATACTGATAGTTCACCAGCAGGAATTGTGTGTAAAGGCTGCATCGGAACAGGAACAAAAGAATATTGGTTAACAAAAAACACTAATTCTCCGGGAGTAGGAGCTATTGTAGCATGGGAAGGTTTAAATACTAATACACTTAGGTTGAAATCATATTATAAATCCAATAATACTCCAGACGACCCCTACAAACTTGACTGCACAAGAAATGAAATCGCTCCATATGGCTTAATGTCATATACCGACGGAAATTCCATCGGCTATGGCCTTGCATCAGAAGAAGAAAACATCTTTGCAAAGATGTACGGCGTTGATACCCGTGATGCGGGTAGTTCAAGTTCAAGAAAAACACTCTACATTACGGATAATGTAGATATTACCGAATGGAAGTTTGAATGGACAGAATCTGACAAGTATAAGCTGAAAGACTCTGTAACGAACAAATATCTCAAATCTGACGGCAGTTCACTATCTATGACAGATGACTCAAATGAGGCAACAGCCTTTAAGGTTAAACCTGTTACCCCTAAGGTCGCTACAGATACAAGAAAGCGTATCCAGTTATTGGATACGGTGAATAATAAATACATAAATTTTAAGAATAACGCCTTTACCCTTGATGATACGGGTACTGACTTATGGTTTGTGAAGAAAACTATACTTTCTACAGATCAGAGGATAACATATACCGCAGACAGAATAAGCGTATCTGACGGAGAAAGAGCCTGCGACGGGCAGGAAATCATTATCTATACACGTATCTGGAATGAGACCGACGAACGCTATGATTTTTACGCAATCAACTATGATGGCTCCTTAAAGCGCTGCTATGCATACGGAGATAAATTAATGTGGATGGGTGATTCCGTCAACACTCTTCTCTGGAAACTGAGCGTATACACTGAGAACGGCAAGGAAACCGGCTACTATGACTTACAGAATCAATATTCGGGACGTTACCTGAATCCGCAGTTTGACGGCAGTGTTACATCAATATCAAAACCCGGTTTGCTTCTGCCCGGACGTACTTATGAGGTGACAGGTTCAGGTGCTGTTAATTACGGCGAATACTTTTCGACCATACTTTCCTGGGATTTTGATAACTACGGCTATGCTGCGGTTTGCAATAAAAATACCACTCAAATTGAAGCAAAAGATATGGCATATGCACACGACTACTATTTTGCCGTTATAAATAAAACTCAGGATGATACTTCGGATGAACTGCATACCGTTGCAACGGTCGATAATTATGACTATGGCATAAAAATGAAAATGATAAATTTTAACAAAAGCAGCCGTAATGAACAGAATAATGTTTTAGGCGATAGTTCACAATGGGATGCTAGTAACCCACAGCGTATTGTAAAGGATATTCTATCTTCTGACCTGAAAAGCGATGGATATCCTAAAACAAAGTTAGATAAATCATTGTCACAATTGTTTAAGCCTGATAAATTGGAAAACGCAAATCATCTTTTTATACAAAGTATCCATGATGCCAGCGGTTATTTTGAGTTTGACAGCTGTCAGAACTTTGCGACGCTCTTTGGAGGAGAGGACAATCAGAGGAAACCATATACACGTACCTATAAAGATGAAGATGGTGTTGAACATACTGAAACAGGATATGATTTTACCGTTTACAGAGAATTGGGAACTCATGATTCACAATCTAAGCCTTCCTTAAAACACGGACAGTTCTATCCGTACAATGATATTGATGCGGATATTTATGCAAGTACAAACGGTATAAATGAGTATAATGCCCTTCAGAACAGCCTTTCTGATGATGAACCGCGAAAATATGAAAAACTTCATCTTATAAATAATCCTGATTATCATTTCGGTATGGAACTTGAAGCAAAGTTTATACAGACACCAAGCGGTCTTGATGCATGGGGCCATGATGTTATCTTCGAATTTACAGGTGATGATGACTTCTGGCTTTATGTTGACGGCGAACTTGTACTTGACCTTGGTGGTATTCACTCTGCGGTCGGCGGAAAAGTAAACTTTAAAACAGGAAAGGTCGAAATAAACGGAACGCAGATCGGTACTTTAAAAACGGTATTTGAATCCAATTATAAAAAAAGATATAAGGCAGAACATAATGCAGAACCGTCACAGAATGAAGTTAATGCCTATCTCAGTCAGTTCTTTGCCGAAGATAAAAATAATCCCGGGGAGTTTGAAGAAATTTTCAAGGACTACACCGAGCATCACATGAAAATATTCTACATGGAGCGCGGTGAAGGTGCATCAAACCTCCATATGCGTTTCAACATTTCGTCCGTTACCCCCGGTAATGTACAGTTTGAAAAGAAGTTTACCAGCACGGAGGACGGCGATCTTGATCAGACAGACCTCAATGGTGTACAGTTCCCGATACAGATTATGTATCAGAAAAATGATGAAGATGATCAGGACTGGTATTACCTTACAGATAAGTCC
>JAEEKN010000353.1 GCA_016282435.1 Lachnospiraceae bacterium
AGGGAGCTTCTTTATCGCCCTCTCTTATATATATACGTAAGATATCGGAAAATGGCAACGGTATTTTCAAAATATTTTATAAATTCAATTCCTTGATGGACCATGGGGACGAGGATGCCTCAAAAATCTCACCGCCTGCCACCTGATCCAGCTCATCATTGTTAAGCAGCATCCCTGCATTTTCAATGAGGCTCTTCTTTTCGTCTTTCGTTTCAGCCTTTTCTACCTGTTTCTTAAGATTCCCTGTAGGCTGCATGCTATTTTCCTTTATAAAAAATCGCATACTCTGAACTAATATAGAAAAGCAGCATTTGCCCAACCCCAAATACCTTCATAACTTACATATCTATATGTGCATGGTGTTCCGTTTAATCCTGTGCCATTTGTGGTTGCCCCATAGGTGAACACCTCATAACCGGGCCACAACTTATAAAGCTCGTGATACTGGTCCCAGACAGGCTGTGGTCTTAACGCCAGATAAGATCCGTTACAATTTCCTACAGACATATAAAATCCTCCATCGCGAGCACCTCCGCTAACGGTTTCAACCTCCTCATCGGTAAGCAGCATCCCTGCATTCTCAATGAGGCTCTTCTTTTCGTCTTTTGTTTCAACCTTTTCTACCTGTTCCTTTAGATTCCCTGTCAGTTTCATATCCGTACCTCCATCGGACAGTTTTTGTCCCCTTCATATAATTATACGCATGAAAAAGTGAAATGTGACATATTTTTTTTTAAAATAAGCGGGGACTGTAATCTTGTACTGTGATGGCCCCCGGGGACGGGGTCAATGTCATTTAGATAAGTCCGCCGCCCTTTCTAATTGAATAGTTATCTTAAATCAGAGGTGAAATATCCTCTGATTTTTTACGCTTTTTTTGAAAAAAAGCTTGACAAGTCAGCCAAAAAATGTTGCCGCGCCTTGATTATAAAACATTTTTACGGAGGTGCTGATATGTCATTTAATGTTACTGAAATTCGTCAAAATCTTTTTTCTGTATTCGAATCCTTGTTGGCGCGAAGAGATGAATTCTTGAAAAATCCCTCTTCTGACTTTACAAGAAAAAAGGAGATTTCCTTTGCTCAAACTATGATATTTCCGATGATTGCAGGTGCAGACAATGTCGCAACTGAACTGTTGGATATGTTTGGAGAAAATGAATTCCCACTTCCATCAGCTATGATCCAACGACGCAATCAGGTTAAAAAGGAAGCATTCCAGGAATTGTTTTACTTGTTCAATAAAAGCATTCCAATATCGAAAACATTTCACGGATATCAGCTTATTGCCTGTGATGGTACTCGTATCAATCTTCCTTACAACCCATCTGATCAAAGCACTTTGGTTGATAACATAAAAGACCGCAAGCCCTTTAACCAAGCACATCTGAATGCGCTTTACGATATCATGAATGACATGTTTCTGGATGTCGAAGTTCAGGGTATGCAGGAAATGAATGAAAGGAGCTCATTTTGCAGGTTCCTCGATAAAAACTACACTTTAAACGGAAAGGCCATTTTTATTGCTGATCGTGGATATGCTTCTCTGAATATTTTGCACATGCGCTTCATAATAATCAATTATTTTTGATTCGCATGAAGGAATTCGATGCTATAAGCTTATGTCCATATCAGCCTAACTTATTGGATGGCTCTCATGTAGATGAGCAGGTTACTATTCATGTTGGGCGTCGCCGGAAAAAACATAATCAGAAGCTTGAAAACTATCATTTTATTCGCAAAGACCGTTCTTACGATTATATTGATTACGGCGATGATGAAATAGATTCCCTCAGTTTCCGTATACTGAAGTTTCCACTCTCTACTGGAACTTATGAATATATAGCAACAAACCTGCCAGTGAATTCATTTCCACCAGCTACAATTAAAGAACTTTATAACTTAAGGTGGAGAGAAGAAACAGCATTCCGCCATTTAAAGTATGCAGGAAACATGGTACACATTCATTCAATAAAGCCAGATTTTTTGGTACAAGAAATATACGGGAAGCTTACACTATATAACTTTTCATCATGCGTCACAAAGGCTGTGACTAGAAAGAATGCCTCAAACACAGTTCATTCATATAACTTTAATCATACTCAAATTCAAAAGTTTGTAAGACTTTATCTCATCGGAAAAATCGAAAAACTTGAATTACTGGTTGATAGATTTCTGGTACCAGTCCGACCGGGACGAAGATTCAAAAGAATAATTCGCCGCCAGTCGGCTGAACCATTAATCTACCGATAAATCAACAAAACAGAATACCCTGAATAGTAGGCGGCCCCTGACGACCGTCTGTTTGCCTTTTTCAAAAATAAGATTTTTGACCGTAAACTCGAGAACTGGATATATTTTGCTTGGATTTATCATGTTTATAATAATATACTAATATCAAGATTTTTACTATCTAAATGACATTGGGACGGGGGTAGTGGTTCATTATTATGCCTTCACGCAGACGGTGCCCAGTAGATATCCATCTCACCCAAGATCTTCCTGTTAATACAATTCTGACAGAGCCTGTTCTTGCACCTATACTGATCGTCCCTACCCTCAAGCCGACCATACTTTATACACTCAACCTCTTCATCGCAGATCTTGCAGTGCGGTACATTCTTGACAAAATCGCAATTTTCCCAAAAGGTTCCACCCGTTACTTCGTTCATGGCAGCATCCGTAAGTTTTCTGTCATTCTTCATTACACCCATGTATCATTCCCTCCATAAAGTAATTAATGCTATCTATACCATTATATACGAAGAAATCCGTTTTGAATTTATCATGTTTATAATAATATACTAATATCAAGATTTTTACTATCTAAATGACATTGGGACGGGGTAGTGGTCCATTTTGGGTTTCCAAGTTGACGCAAACAAATGTTCGAGGTATTATATATATGGTGCTACCATACACGGTAGGCGGTTAGCCTTTCTCGGACGTATGAGTAATCATACGGTACATCCTCGCATTTTGGAGGTGATGCCTATGAG
>JAEEKN010000354.1 GCA_016282435.1 Lachnospiraceae bacterium
ATCCGAACCGGCGCTGATAAAATCATCTACAACCATAACCAAAGTACTTACAGGATAAGCCATATATGTGTCAGATATCCATAATCCGTAAGCCACTACCAGGATAAAATATCCAAGCATAATGATTATAACACGCACAAGGAAATCCAATATCGGAACATCACCGCTGCCGGGTGTATTTATCGTTGACAGAGCTTTCATACCTACCACACAGGTGATGATAACCAGAACAAATGACATTCCCACCAGAGTAAAAGTCATTCTTCTCTTTAAAGAAAAGCCGGTGTTTTTGTTTATCTGTTTAAGATTCTTTCTTTCGTTCTTTGAAAGGGGGCGCTGTCTCCATGTACATAATCTCAGTTTATTCAGAGCATTTTCCGGTATCAGTTTCAGCCCGAATTTTGCGCATGCAAAAGATAAGCCTTTATCAAAGGCATTGATAAAAATATTTATTCCGAGGAATCCGAAGAATCGTGAAGTGCCATCTTTTAGTCCCATAGAATTAAGTATGGAAATCACAGAAGAATTTTCGGCATCCCCGTGTAACCACCATTGTATGAGTGCTCCCAGGCCGCCGCTCAAAAGACCCGAAAACACAACAAAAAGACATATATCCTTTATCTTTCTGAACGATCTGTTTTTGACGAACCATGCAGTCCACATAGCTATGATAGCATTTATACATCCGTAATAAATGGCGTTTCCGTCAAAAGACATACACATGGTGTTAGTGATAACAGCGGTCAGAATACCCGGAAAGATACCTCCTGCACCCGCTACACTCATCGTTCCTATGGTATCAAGATATATGGGTAATTTTAGCATATGCATTATGAAGTATAAAACGAAATTTACCACAATACCGAAAACAACAGCAGTTAATATGATCCTGCCGTTCTTTTTTGAAGATATATGTGAATAAACCTCCATTTATTCCACCCCCAAATGCTAAAATAAAATGTGAGCAGTACCCGAAGTCTCACTCAGTGGTACTGCTCTTTTCTTTAATTTAACGCACTCCAAAAGAGAGTATCGTAAACTTCTTGTCTTCGTCACCCTCATGCATGGAAATCTTTACTCTGTGTTTTGATTTAGTATCATTATTAAATATGATCATGGCATTACAGTGTGTCCAGCCTATTTCCCTGGGATTTACGGTTTTTACAAGCTTGCCGTCAACGTAGATATCCGCACATCCTTCATCGGGAGCCGCAGAATCCTTGGTAACTACCATCAGAAGCTTTGCATCAACTTCAAATGACAGTCCCCTGCTTCCCTTTATATGTCTTCTGTTATCCCTAAACTGCATGGTACCGAACAGATCAAAATCACGTTCCGCGTATTGTGACTCCGGATCTGTATCGCAGAAGTCTCCGAGGCTGAAGTCAGTAATCTTCCAGGAGTTCCCCAATCCGTCTTTTCCGGAAGCTTCTTTTTCGAGGTATATACCTCCGGGTGTCTCGGATGACTTCTCACCTATAGTCACGAGGCTCACATATTCGAAAGCATCGGACATAAGTGCTTTTTCGGGCATCTTATAAGGCTTTAGGCCATCCCTAACATCTGTCATGGTACCGTTTACAAGTACTTTTTCAGCATTTGCACCGGAGGAGCTGACTTCATCCGCCTTCTTGAACAGGTTTATGATGGTATCTGCCATAACGGTATGTCCGAGATTTGTCGGATGATAACGGTCATAGAAGTACTGATCTTTTGTGATGATCCTTCCCTGTTCTTTTGACATGTAGAACTGCTCTGTTACTGCATTCTTCGCGCTAACCATGGGTATCTCATAGTGGAATCCAATGGGTGAGAGCCTCTCCTGCAGATTATAGTCATCTATGAATACGCTGAATATGATGATGACTGCAGGCATATTCTTCATCTCGAGGAAACGTCTTATGAGACCTTCGAAGCATTTACCCTTCGTCTCATCTCCTTCGTCGTTTACTGCAAATTCAACCACGGCAATATCAGGCTCTCTGACTAAAGTATCTTCGGTATCCGCTGATTTTACATCGCCTAAATAATATCCGTTTCTCAAGATATCCCTGTCAAATCTCACTATACCGAATTCTGAAGGAGTACCGCCCACACCGGCTTTTATGTATTCAGTATTATGTGAAGGTGAAAACATATCATCAAAGGCTTTATATGCCTTAAAAGCATAACACTCTGCATTTATAGGTGTAGCACCTGCTCCTTGTGTGATAGAGCCGCCGATAAATACCATCTTTACGGATTCACCGGACTTAGCTTTTTTGATGGCTTTTGAAAGTCTCTCAAAATTCCCCATTGAAACGAGTGAATTCGCTATCAGCTCTTTGTATCTGTCAGAGTTTACATCGACAGGATCCGCAGGAACATACTCAGGCGCAGTATATCCGTCATTCAGATACAGCTTCACCATAACTGTAGCCGGTACTTCAGCCTTATCAAAGTGGAAACGGATCTGACCTATACGGTCATCGTCGCCTGTCCATTCTATCTCGTCAAGTGCTATCAGGTACTCGGTTCCATCCGGGGTAAGCCTTGTTTTAAGGCTTGTTCCGCTGTTGTAGGGGTCTTTTTTGCCATACATCTGAAGAACGAACTCACCTTCAACGTTCTTCTCGTTTATCATGGAGATTCCGATACCGTATACAAGCTTCCTGAAATCCTCAGTCTTGTTCAGCATCGCTATCATAGCTTCATCTTCAATACCGCCGACCATTCTGGCAAGAGCCTGCATACGACCATCATCCATATACAGGAAAACAACACCCGTTCCATCCTTAAACGGATTAGCAAATATCTGCTTGTCATACATTAAGTAAATCGCCGGTCTCTTTTTTACCGGATCTTTCGGTGCTATAGGACCTGTCATTTCAATAATCCTCCTCTAAATACCAATATTGTAGATATTGTACAATATTCCATAAAAAATATCTAGCTTTTTATAAATATTTAATAATCAATTCTTGCTGAATAATGAGTGCGTTTTGGTCAGCAGTGAATAGTAATATAACAGAAGCAGCCCCGGGGATATATCCCGTGGGCTGCCTCTGCAAAATTATGAAAAAAGAGATTGGAAATCAAGGAAGCATGGTAGCATCGCCATAAGCTGCTGTCCACTTTTCAAGACGCTCATCGATAATGTCCTGTCCGCCTGCTGCAAGGTAATCAGCCATACCGCTGTCCCATACTGTATCGAAATCAGCTTCTGCAGCTGCAACAGCCTTATCAAATGTCTGTCTCTGATATGAAGTAAGTGTATCACCGATAGTAGTCTCAGCTTGGATAGTTCCAAGATCGATAGATGTAGGATACTTAGCGTCGTTAAGAGCTACATTGATAGCATTTACAACATCATCGGGATCTACGTTAGCGTAGCTGTATGCCATTGACTTGATGGTCAGATCGTCTGATACAAGACGAAGTCCGTTTGTAGTCATGGTAAGGTCGATATTGTAACCTGAGTTAGGTCTGTAACTTGCATGATCGTCATCAGCGGTCTTCATAAGGATTACGCCGTTGGCATCTTTCTCATGAGTGATACCCTCTTCACCGATCTGAAGGTATTCAACGATATTTGCATCTGAGATGAAATCAAGGTAAAGCATACAAGCAAGGGGTTCCTTATTGGTTGCAGGGAAGAAGACCTTTCTGTCTGATCCAACTGCGCTGTAAAGGTACTTTGTATGATTTCCGTTAGCATCCTCGAAAGGATCGATTGCTACGAATTTAGCTTCAGGTCCAACGATCTGTGAAAGATTGTAGTTGATACCGTTCTCGCCATCTCTGAATACTAAACCAGAGCACTGGGTATAAGCACCAACAGGGCCGGCCTTTTAATAATCATCAAATGATGGGTCTCCGCTTCCGGATAGTGAGAAATCTTTCGA
>JAEEKN010000355.1 GCA_016282435.1 Lachnospiraceae bacterium
ATATCCCCCACCTCTTAGCGTAGCGAAGGTGGGGGGAGATCTTCGTTTCAGGCGGGGTTCAAGCCCCGACTGAAATGAGATGCGAAGCATCGTTTTGTTACCGAGGAAACGCTGAAGGCGTTTTCGAGGTGACTTTGACGAAATGAAAAGAAAAATCAATATAGAACAAAAAATGGACCACTAACCCCGTCCCCCTGGTTCATTTTCTACTTGACAAGTGATTAATTTTGATCTATACTGACTAAAACTCAAAATATAGTCAAAAAGGAAATACCATGCCCAAATCTTATACTGAAGAAGAACGTAATGATATAATTAAGAAACTCAAGGAAGAAGCAAATAGTCTTATGCAGGAAAAAGGTGTAAAGAAGACAACGGTTGATGAGCTTGTTCGAAGAGTGGGGATACCGAAGGGGACATTTTATTTATTTTACCCATCAAAGGAGATGTTGCTGTTTGACTGCTCTCAGGACTATCATGAGATAGTAAATAAACATATTTCGGAAGGACTGAAAAGGATTATTTTTGAAAAGAAAATCGATGTAGATAAAGAAAATGCTTTTACCGACTGTATCGATCAAATAACCGATGTGATACTCGGGGGATTGAAGATGGTCTGGAACTCCTGTCTTAAAACATTACTTGATCCGGAGTCTATGGAGTTGGTTTTATCGAAGCTTCCTGAGGATGTGTTGGAAAAGCATAGAAAACAGGAAAAACCAATAGACAGGGAAATCAGGGAATTGATTTCAGCGAAGAAGGAGCTGAATATTGAGGAATTGTCAGGCGCCTTTGTAATGATCCTGCTTGGAGGTATGTATAAAAGTGTTGTAGGAGAATCAAACATGGAAGGAAGCATGAGACTGTTAGTAAAGGGACTTGTGATGCAGATTTTCGGATGATAAGGCCCCAAAACGGAATGGAGTTGGAATATGAAGAAAACGATATATAGATCGGAGAACGGGAGAAAACAGATCCTGGATCTTTATGACAGGCAGTTAAGAAATCTTGGCGTCCCATATAAGGATGTTTACGTAAATACCTCATTTGGAAGAACGCATCTTATCGAAACAGGAAATCCGGATGGGGAACCGCTGCTCATATTTCACGGCGGAAATGCAACAACCGCATATAACCTTTTATACTGTGATTTTCTGATAAAGGATTTTCATATATATGCAGTTGATACTATAGGTCATCCGGGGAAGAGTGCTGAGACGAGCCTGTCGGCGTTTAATTATGATTACGGAAAGTGGACAGGTGAAGTCATAGAAGCCCTTCGCTTTGACAGGATAAGTCTGTTCGGCGGTTCTTTCGGAGCCGGGATAATTGCAAAAACTATGTGCGTGGTCCCGAACAGGATAAAACGTGTAGTGATATATATCCCCTCGGGGATAAAAAATGCCCTGCAGATAAAAAACGTGCAGATGATGTTCCCGATGATAATGTACTGGATAACCGGAAAGGACAAATGGCTTAAGAAAACTATGATGCCCATGGCGATAACGGAAGATAACATTTCGGATGATCTTTATGAGACTGCAAAGCTCAGTATCGATCATGTGAGAGTAAAAACTGCCATGCCGACCAATGTATCCGCATCCAAAATGAGAAGATGCAAGGCTCCTACTCTTGTAATGGGTGCCGAAAAGGATTGCCTGTTCCCGGGTCGCGGAGTATTAAGACGGGCCAAAAAGATAATCCCGAACTGCAAAACATATTTGTTAAGAGGTCGGGGTCATATGCATAAACTAACCGAAAAAGAGAAGAAACTGATAGCAAATTTCCTGCTTGGTAAGGTGGGCTAGGGAAAACGCTGAATCCGTTTTTGAGGTAACATTAACAGATGTGCATGATAAAAATCAATATTTGTGCAAAGTATTGACACCTGTTTTATTTCTGTTAATATAATAAAATAGAAACGCTGAAGGCGTTTTCGAGGTGATATTAAAGAGTATTTACATTAATTGGTGGAACAGAAATAAAATGTGAAAGGTCAGGATATGATAGTAAGAATTGTTTTATATGCGCTGGCCGCTTTGTCATTCTTTTACAGTTTTATGATAATGCGGGTACGGACTGGTTCGCACTTTTATATCATATGGAGCGTTATAGGTGTTATCCTTGTCGCGGTGGGCGTGGGACTTAGAACAGGATTCTTTAAGAAGCTTCCTAAGGAAATAAATATAGTTCTTTTAGCGGGAACGGTCTGCTTTATCCTGCTGATCGCAGGCATCATCATCCGGCTTGCTACATATTCCGCAAATGAACCTGAGAAGAATCTTGATTATATTATAGTACTTGGCGCACAGGTAAAAAAAGAAGGACCGAGCGTGGTTCTAAAATACAGGCTTGATGCTGCTAAAGAGTACCTTGAGGAAAATCCGGACACAAAATGTGTAGTGTCAGGCGGAAAGGGTACAAACGAAATAGTATCGGAAGCAGAAGGCATGCGTGAATACCTGGTGGCAAACGGGATAGCGCCGGAGAGGATAATCCTTGAAGACAGGTCCACGGATACCGACGAGAATATCAGGTTCAGTAAAGAGCTGATACCGGAAGGCTCAAGCATAGGTCTGGTTACAAATGATTTTCATCTGTTTAGGGCCGTGTATCTATGTGAAAAACATGGGCTTTCAGGGGTGCGACCCATAAGAGCCGGATCTGAAGCATTTTACAGACCAAACAATTATTTCAGAGAAGCTCTGGCGCTTATTAAAAATATAATATTTTAAGATGCGGAGAATAGTCTTTATCCAGGGAAATGCTGAAGACGTTTTATAGAGAACATAGATATGCACAGGATGGAATAGATAATGATAGTGATAAAAAATGAAAGAATTAAAAAAATATTGCGAATATTGATCCCTCTTGTGCTGATACCTGCGGCAGCAATATGCGGTTCGCTGGTTTTTGACGAACAGAAGCATATATTTGTATCCCTGGCTGTAGCATTTCTTTCACTGGTTCTTTTCATCACCGGATTCGAAAAGAAGAAAACGGGGACGAGAAGGATGGTACTGGTAGCGGTTATGACGGCTATAAGTGTTCTGGGACGTTTTATCCCGTTTTTTAAACCGATTACCGCGATCACTGTGATAACAGCCATGTACCTGGGCGGAGAAGCGGGATTCCTGGTGGGTTCCCTGTCCGCGCTGCTCTCGAATTTTTATTTCGGGCAGGGACCTTGGACAGCGTTCCAGATGTTGTCCTGGGGGCTTATAGGGCTGTTGGCGGGAGTGCTGTCGGAACCATTAAAAAGGAGCAAAGCACTTCTCTTAACATATGGAATACTTGCAGGGGTAGCTTTTTCGATGATAATGGATGTGTGGACCGTTCTGTGGTACAGTGCAGGTTTTGATGCAGATCTTTATTTAGCGTCCGTAACAGCAGCAATACCGCACACAATCCTGTATGCGGTATCGAATTTCGTCTTTTTGTTTGTACTTGCCAAGCCGTTCGGAGATAAACTCGAACGTATAAAACTGAAATACGGTGTGTAATTTATTCTTCTTCAGAGCTTTGTTTACAAAGCTCTATTTTTATCTTCGTTACACGGTTTTTGGAAGTGGAGAGGACGGTATATTTTACATTATCCTGCTCTACGGATTCACCGGGGGTGGGAAGATGGTTCAAAAGGTTTATCACATGTCCGGCTATGGAGTCATAATCATCGGATGAGAGTTCCAGGCCGCATGCCTTGTTTACATCGTCAAGAGCAGCGGAGCCGGCGGCTTCGAAGGTAGTTTCATTAAGCCTTCTTACGCTGTCGACTTCATCGGTATCGGTTTCGTCCCTTATTTCTCCGACTATTTCTTCGAGCAGATCCTCTATGGTAAGCAGTCCTGCGGTGATACCGTATTCATCAAGAACGATGGCCATGGATTTATACTTGTTCTTTAGCTCGCTCATGAGTTCTGAAGTCTTTTTTGTTTCAAAAGTAAAGAATGGTTCGCGCATATAATCGGAAACCTTAAATTCTTTTGAGGGATCGTATTTTACCAGAAGGTCTTTCGCCCAGATGATACCGGTGATGTTGTCGTGTGATTCATGGTAGACAGGCATTCGGGAATACTGGTCTTTTCTGAATATCTCTATCAGTTCTTCATAGCTTACCGTGTCCTCGACACAGGTCATGTTTATGGCGGGAACCATAACGTCCTTCGCTACGGTATCTCCAAAATCCACCACGTTGTTTATCATCTCATGTTCTTCATGTTCGATAACACCTTCCTCGGCACTGGCTTCTACGATGGTCAGAAGCTCGTTTTCGGTCATATGCTGTCCGGATTTATTCGGGTCTATACGAAGTATAAACATGACTCCTTTGGCAAGACCTGATACCAAAAAGGTGAGCGGGGTAAAAATGACCACGAGGAGTTTTATAAACGGCGCGTAAATAAATGCCATCTTTTCCGCATGTATGGATGCCATGGTTTTTGGGGTAATCTCTCCGAAAATAAGCACAAGCAGCGTAAGTACACCTGTGGCTATACCTATAGCCCTGTTCCCCCATACATCCATCGCAAAAGTGGTAGTGAGAGAAGAAGCTGCAATGTTTACGATATTGTTTCCTATAAGAATGGTGCTTAAGAATCTGGAATTGTTATCTATAAGGGACAATACAAGAACAGCTTTTTTCGATCCTTCATCCGCAAGTGACTTGATCTTTAGGCGGTTAAGCGAAGTAAAGGCCGTTTCGGCCGAAGAAAAAAAGGCTGATAATAGCAAAAGTATGATCAGGATTATTAAGCGTGCCGCGGCACCCGGTTCCAAAAAAATCACTCTCCTTCAAATTTAATCGTAATCCTAGTATCATAGTATAGGGAACAAAAGTTAAAAAGTCAATAGATAATTTTAAAGTTGAAAATCTTGCGCATTTGGTATATAATAAAATTTTGTATAGGCTTGTTTTGTGAGCCCCTAATTCCGGCGTAGAAAGGTGGTGGTTTTATGCGTACCGATGATTCTGACAGTTGCAGACGATGCGAAGCGTCTGTAGGAGCCGATGTGCCCCCCCGATTATGTACCATAAAACTGAATAAGGAGGACTGTTTTTATGACCGGAACAGAAGAGAAGGACATCAAAGAGACTGAAGAGATGGCTTCGGTAAATGTTCAGTCAAGCACTGAGCCTGTAGTGATGTCCGAAGAAATGAAAGTCCTGGAAGCTGATGCTACCAGAGCACAGGAACTTGAAGCCGGTGATGAACCGGATGAAGAGCAGACTTTGGTCGATATTATGAAGGAGGTCATAGAACGGAAGGATTTTAAGGAATTCCGTAAAATGGCGCCCGAGATGAATGAAGCCGATGTGGCTTCGGTTCTGGAGGAACTGGATGAAGCAGAACTGTTGAAGTTTTTCAGAGTGCTTCCTAAAGATATCGCGGCCGATGTTTTTGCATATCTTCCCATCGATCTTCAGCAGAGTATGATACTGATGCTCACTGAAGGTGAAGCTACCAATATTATTGAAAACATGTACGTGGATGATGCTGCCGATCTGTTTGATGAGATGCCTGCGAATGTGGTGACCAGATTACTGGCCAAAACAAGTGCGGAGACCAGAAGGACTATCAATCAGCTGCTGAAATATCCCGACGACTGTGCGGGAAGCCTGATGACCACTGAATACGAGGCATTAAAGCTTCATCTTAAAGTATCGGAGGCTTTGGAGAAGATCAGAAGAGACGGTATTGATAAAGAGACTATCAATACATGTTACGTACTTGACAGGAACAGAAAGCTTTTGGGAACGGTAACACTCAGAAGTCTTTTATTTGCAGCCCCCGATGTTGAAGTTGGGGAGATCATGACAGAGAATGTCATATCTGTTACCACTCTGACCGACCAGGAAGACGTAGCCAGGGATTTCCAGAAGTACGACTTCTCGGTTATGCCTGTAGTAGATCTGGAGGACAGGCTTGTAGGGATTATCACCGTCGATGATATCGTGGACATTCTGCAGCAGGAGGCTACGGAGGATATCGAAAAGATGGCCGCTATCAGCCCTACCGATGCCCCTTATATCAAGACAGGCGTATTTGAAACATGGAAGAAACGTATACCGTGGCTGCTTCTCCTCATGATATCAGCCACATTTACGGGGATGATCATAGCACATTTCGAAGAGGCACTCAGCAAGTATGTGGTACTCACTTCCTTTATTCCCATGCTGATGGATACGGGAGGTAATGCGGGAAGCCAGGCGTCGGTTTCCATCATCCGTGCTCTTTCACTTGATGAGCTGAATTTTTCGGATCTGCCCAAAACAGTCTGGAAAGAATCGAGAGTATCGCTTCTGATAGGAGCTACTCTGGCAGTGACGAACTTTGGAAAACTGATGCTTATAGACAAGGTGACTGCCCCTGTGGCAGCAGTTGTCTGTCTCACTCTGATAGTGACAGTATTTGTTGCAAAGCTTGTAGGATGCTCGCTTCCCATGTTTGCAAAGAAGCTGGGATTTGACCCTACCGTTATGGCTTCACCATTTATTACGACCATAGTTGATGCCCTTTCACTGCTTATATATTTTGAATTTGCAACCCTTATACTGGGAATCGCGTAGTGATGTGGCAAAAATATAGAAAGGAATTATTGATTCATGAAAACATTACCGGATATTTTAACTGAAAAATTCTCAGCTGCATTTGAAAAAGCAGGATATGCGGCTGATTACGGGAAATGCGTGGTTTCCAACCGCCCCGATCTGTGCGAGTTCCAGTGCAACGGTTCCATGGCAGCGGCAAAAGCGTATAAAAAAGCACCTATCGCTATAGCGAATGAAGTGGTGGCAGCCTTGGGTGATGATGGAACTCTCGGAAAGGTAGAGGCAGTTTCTCCAGGATTTATAAACATTATTTTAAGTGAAAAGACACTTAATTCATATCTGAACGAGATGGCTATGTCCGAAAAGAACGGATATGAGCCTAAGAACGTCGGTAAAACAGCTGTTATAGACTATGGCGGAGCAAATGTGGCAAAGCCTCTTCATGTAGGACATCTGCGTCCTGCCATAATAGGCGAGAGTGTAAAGAGGATACTTTCGTTTGACGGATACAAGACCATAGGTGACGCGCATCTCGGTGACTGGGGTACACCTATCGGACTGATATTTACCGAAATGCAGGTAAGAAACCCTTCTTTAGTATATTTTGATGAAAACTATAAAGGGGAATATCCCGAGGAGTGTCCCGTTACATTAAAAGAACTGGAGGAAATATATCCTTTTGCCAGTGCAAAGTCCAAAGAAGACGAGGAATACAGGGCAAAAGCACGCCAGGCTGTATTCGAACTTCAGAACGGCAGACGCGGTTACAGGGCTCTTTGGGAAAAGATAATGGATATCTCAAAGCAGGATCTGAAAAAGAACTACGGAAGCCTCAATGTAAGCTTTGAACTTTGGTACGGTGAAAGTGACGCAGATCCCTATATCATGCCTATGATAGAGGATATGAAGAAACAGGGTATTGCAAGGATCAGCGAGGGTGCATTGGTAGTAGATGTAAAAGAGGATTCCGACAACAAGGAAATGCCGCCCTGTATGCTGCTTAAGTCGGATGGCGCGGTAGGTTACGATTCTACCGATCTTGCGACGATCGTACAGAGAATGAAGGATTTTTCTCCCAACAAGATAATATATGTAGTAGATAAGAGACAGGGGCTCCACTTTGAACAGGTATTCCGTACAGTGAGGAAAGCCGGCATAGTGGGAGATGATACAGAGCTTATATTCCTTGGCAACGGTACCATGAACGGCAAGGATGGCAAGCCTTTTAAGACACGTGACGGCGGAGTACTCCGACTCGAAGCTCTGGTAAAGGATGTTAGGGACCATGTGGCTGAAAAGATGGCCGACAGGGAACTTTCCGACGAAGAAAAAGCAGATATTTCAAAGAAGGTGGGCCTTGCCGCACTTAAATACGGTGATCTGTCAAACGCAGCTACCAAAGATTATATATTTGATATCGATAAATTTACTTCGTTTGAAGGCAATACAGGACCGTATATCCTCTATACCATGGTACGTATCAAATCCATCCTGGAAAAATATTCGGGAGTTGCCGGAACTGATGTAAAGACCATTATAGAGCAGGCTTCAAACGGAGAACTTAAGCTGTCCGATATCGAAGGTAATGATTCGGAGAAGAAGCTTAAGCTTCAGATAGCCATGTTTGCCGACAGTATAATGCAGGCTTCTTCGGAACTTGCTCCGCATAAGGTATGTGCATATCTTTTTGAACTCAGCAACTTCTTTAACTCGTTCTATCATGAGAACAAGATAGTGACCGAAGAGAATGAAGACAGGAGAAAAGGATTTATTGCCCTTATCTGCCTTACATTAAGGCTTTTAGAGCAAGGAATCGACCTTCTGGGCATAGAAGCACCTGAAAAAATGTAACGTTTTATAATTTTGATTGACTTTTCCAAATTTTTTATGTATAATGTAATGTGATGTATTTTGAACATAAGAAAACAGGTGGATGAAAATGTTAAGAAAATCGTTAAATTTATTTAAGGGCTTGCTGCTTACGATAGCAGCTGTGCTTTTGAGTATATCTATAGGAACTGTAAATGTCAGTGCAGAAGAGGAGGAAGACTGGGTTCATTATGAAGGAACCGTTACAGTTTCCAGCGCACTGAATGTAAGAACCGGAGCCGGTACCAATTTTGATCAGGTAAAAGATGAGACCGGAAGCGTCTTACAGCTTAAGCCTCAGGAAAAGGTCATAATCTTAGAGGATGTTGTTTCGGATGACGGCAAGGTTTGGTTTAAGATACAGTTTGAACGTGACGGAAAGCCGTACGAAGGTTTTGCTACCAGTTCTTATATAGCAAAGAACGAGGATGTGAAGATTACTCCTTCACCCCTTCCTACACCTACCGCTACACCTACACCCAGTCCTACACCGATCACAGCGACAAAGATTCCCAATACACCTACTCCTTTGGTGACGGATAAGACCGATACAGGTGAAAACACCACAAGCGGTAATTCAAAGTCTTCAATACTATTTGTTATATTCGCTGTTATAGCAGTTGCCATCATATTCTTCGGGCTGTTCTTTGTACTTGCGCTTGTTAAGCAGAGTAAGCGTAAGTCACGTATACGTAATGCGAGAAAAGTTGACAGGATGAGATCGAACGAGCAGGAGAATCAGGGAGGAAAGCGCAGACCTGAGATCAGACGCTCGGAGGATGACGGAGCTTATGTCCGCGAAGTAAGACAGAGTGTATACTATACCAATCCGGATGATGAAGACGAGATGTTCGGAATCAGGTCGGATAATGACGATAAGAAGAATCTGAGAGCTGCAGTCGACAGACTTCAGGAACATGATATCATCAACCATAAGATATACGGTGAAGGTGAAGTATATGACAACTCCGACGTAAAGCTTATGGAAGTCAGATTCGGAAATGATGTCAGATTCTTGAATAAGGATTCGGTAGTGGCAAAGCATTTGATCGAGATAATCGATGAAGAAGACCAGGCTACCGCAAGACGCAGAAATAAGCGTAACAGAAACAAGAGAAACGATTACTGATAACAAATTAAACCCCGGCAATGGATTTGCCGGGGTTTGTTTTTTACCGGGGATGCTGAGCATCGTTTTATTACCGGGAAAACGCTAAAAACGTTTCTGAAGTGGCACCGACTTATGCGTTTAAGCAGTTCTCACAGTGTTCTATCATACGTTCTATAGCTTTTGTTCCGGGTGCACCGATGGTGTTCCTCTTTTCAACGCATGTTTTTAATGAGATAGCATCGAAGATATCCTCACCGAAAGCGGGTGAGAAGCTTTGAAATTCTTCAAGGGTGAGATCGTCGAGTGCCTTCTGTTTGTCGATGCAGTACAGAACCAGCCTTCCTATGATACCGTGGGCATCACGGAACGGGATTCCGTGTGTTACCAGATAGTCTGCTGCGTCGGTAGCGTTTGTGAATCCGTTTCTGGCACTTTGTGCCATAACTTCTTTATTGAAATGAATCGTAGAAAGCATTCCGTCGAAAAGTGTTATTGAATCCGTAACGGTATCGTATGCGTCAAAGAATGCTTCCTTGTCCTCCTGAAGATCTTTGTTATAGGCTAAGGGAAGCCCTTTAAGTACGGTAAGCATGGTCATGAGTGAACCGTATACACGTCCGGTCTTACCTCTTACAAGTTCGGCAATGTCGGGGTTTTTCTTTTGGGGCATGATACTGCTGCCGGTGGAATATGCGTCATCTATCTCGACAAACCTGTATTCATTGGTATTCCAGATGATGATCTCTTCACTGAAACGTGAAAGATGCATCATGATGGTTGAAAATGCTGACAAAAGCTCGATGAGATAGTCCCTGTCGGATACACCGTCCATGGAATTCTCGGTGGGACCGGCAAAGTCCAGTGTATGTGCAGCCATCTCCCTGTCGAGCGGATATGTGGTCCCGGCAAGAGCTCCCGAACCTAAGGGAGAAAAGTTCATCCTGTTGTATGCATCTTTTAGCCTGCTTCTGTCTCTTTCAAACATCTCAAAATAGGCTCCGAGATGATGTGAAAGGGTCACGGGCTGAGCTTTCTGAAGATGGGTAAATCCGGGCATGTATGTTTCGGTATTCTCTTTGATGAGGGTAAATATCGTAGTCTGGAGCTTCTTTAAGAGCTTAGCTACTTCTTTTGCACAGTTCCTGGAATACATCCTCATATCGAGAGCTACCTGATCGTTACGGCTGCGTCCGGTATGAAGCTTTTTGCCTGCTTCACCTATACGTTCGGTAAGGACTGATTCCACGAAGCTGTGGATATCTTCGGCTTCCATGTCTATCTGCAGACGTCCGGCCTCGATATCACTGTAAATATCTGTCAGTCCCTTATGTATCTGGTCGGCTTCTTCGCGGGTTATAATACCCTGATTGCCAAGCATTAAGGCGTGTGCGATGCTTCCTTTTATATCCTCACGCCAGAAACGGCTGTCGAAAGAAATGGAAGAGTTGTATTTTGCGACAAGCTCGTTTGTTTCGCCGGTAAAACGGCCACCCCATAGTTTCATATATGTACCTCACTTTATTTTATTCTTATTTCGCTTCTCTATAGTATAATTTTATTTTTCAATATAGTCAATAGTGATAGTTGACAAATGATAAAAAAAACTTTACAATAGAGACATAGATTTGAAATGGGGGAGTTTATCTATGGCGAGAAAAAATGATACTGAAGTCATAATTAAAAACAAAAGATACAGACTTTCAGGTTTTGAGAATGAAGAGTACCTTCAAAAGATAGCGGCTTTCCTTAACAACAAGTATGCGGAGATAAAAAAACAGGACACATACAAGAGCCTGGACAATGAGATGAAAGCCATATTCCTTGAGATCAATCTTGTGGACGAATACTTCAAGATGAAGAATAAGTACGAGGAATCAGAGGCCGACAGCGAATCGAAGAGCAATGAGATCTACTCTATGAAGCATGAGATCATGAGTCTGCAGTCAAAGCTTGAGATAGCACAGAACGAGATAGAGAAGCAAAAAGCACTCAATATCGAAGAACAGAAGAAGAATATAAAGCTTGAAACAGAGCTTTCTTCTGAACGAAAGAACAGGAAAATTGTAAATGAATAATACGAACTTAAACGGATCGGTCGAAAAGATCGGTCCTTTTTTAAAAAAACCGGAACTCCTGGCACCGGCAGGATCTTTTTCGGGAATGAAGGCAGCTGTAAATGCCGGAGCCGATGCGGTATACATGGGAGGAACGAGGTTCGGAGCCAGAGCCTACGCAGATAACCCCGATACCGAAGGAATGATACGGGCTATAGAGTTCTGCCACTTAAGAGGCCGCAAACTGTATCTCACCGTCAATACCCTGCTTAAAGAACACGAACTCGAAGAAGAACTGTTTGAATATTTGAGTCCTCTGTATGAAGCAGGTCTCGATGCGGTCATAGTACAGGACGTGGGTGTAATGGAATATATCGGAAGAAATTTCCCGGGTCTTGACATACACGTAAGTACCCAATGCTCCATAACGATGGCGGAGGGGATTGAAGCGATAAAAGGACTTGTGAGTAACCCCGAAAGCATAACCAGAGTGGTACCTGCGAGGGAACTGAGCCTGCCTGAACTAAAGGAGATGCGTGAGAAAACCGGTGTGGAGATGGAAGTTTTTATTCACGGTGCGCTATGCTTCTGTTATTCGGGGCAGTGCTTACTGAGTTCTCTGGCGGGTGGCAGAAGCGGAAACCGAGGACGCTGCGCACAGCCATGCCGCAGGCTCTATGAAGTGATGAGCGGTGGTGAAGTACGTAACGGATATTACCTGTCACCGAAAGACATGTGTACTCTTGACATGCTGGGTTCACTCATAGACCTCGGGATAGATTCTTTTAAGATTGAAGGCAGGATGAAGTCTGAAGAGTATGCGGCAGGCGTGGTATCCGTATACAGGGATTTTATAGACAGGTACTGCGGTTCAGCCGGAAAAGAGAAGGAATATGACACGGATGCCGGTAGGACATTTTTGAGTGAAATATATAACAGAGGCGGATTTAACGAGGGATATCTTCATACACATAACGGTCAGGAGATGATGAGTACCTCGCGGCCCGGTCATTTCGGTGTACCCGTAGGAAAGGTATATAAGACTGAAGGAAGAAAGGCTTTTATCCGTAACGAAATCCCGGTAAACAAAGGTGATGTCCTGGAGATAAGGGATGAAAACGGGAAAAAGACGGTATATGAATTTACTGTCGGAGAGAATTATACAGAGGGATCGGAGTTCAGTATTCTAACCATGAAGGATAGACTTCCCGCCAGGGGACAGGGGGTATTTAGGACAAAGAACGGGATGCTTCTAGAGTCTTTGAGGGAAAAGTATATAGACAGGGACTCAAAAGTACCGGTTGATATGGAGATTACCGCCAGAAGAGGATCGGAACTCAAAATTAAAATGAGCACACAGACCGCCAAAGGTATATGCGAAGCGGAAGTAACAGGTAATATTGTTCAAGAAGCCATAAAAGCAGCCAGTACTCCCGAAAACTTAAAAGAACAGGCAGGTAAACTGGGAGAAACCGATTTTACAGTTAACAGTATACATGCGGATTCGGATCCCGATGTTTTTGTTCAGGTCGGGGAGTTAAAGAGACTGAGACGTGAATGTGCTTTGGAACTGACAAAAAAAATACTGTCACTAAACTTGAGGACTCCGGTTGAAAAAAAGACATCGGGAATCCAGAAAAACGATAAAAATACCGGTAACCCTTGCTGCGTTATATCGGTGAGGACCATGGAACAGCTCGAAGAGGTACTTAAAAAAGATACGTTTACAGCTGTCACCGATATCTATATGGATTTATCGGATTTTGGTGTTTGCGGTGAAGCAAAGGCCGGGGACAAATCTTCAGGGCTAACTCAGAAAGTTCTTTCACTTGCAGAAAACACAGGCATAAACCTGTATTTTAAGCTTCCGAGGATCCTCAGAAGTACGTATTATGCAGAAATTAAGGATTTTTGTGAACGGTATAAGGAAAAAGCAGGTTTTATAGCAGAAAATTACGAAGAGCTTTTTATCCTTAAAACTCTGGGAGCCCATTACAGGACGGATCATAATCTGTACTGCTTTAACTCCTGGGCGGGCGGCATGTATAAAACGGGTCGTACACTTCCGGTTGAGCTGAATGAAGAAGAGCTGAAAACTGTGGCGGATTCGGAAAGTGAACTCATAGTTTACGGACTTTTACCTGTTATGGTTTCAGCACAGTGTGCTTATAAGACTGTGACCGGGAAATGCGGCATGCATGACGATATGGTCCTAAAGGATGAAAAGGGATTCTCATTCAGGGCTCATTCGGTCTGCAGATACTGTTATTCTGTGATCGGTAATTCTGCGGTACAATGCCTGTTCCATCGATGGGAAAATGTGAAAAATATCGGGTGCGGCAGAGTCAGGGTCGAACTGACTTATGAGAATGCTGCGGAGACTGCACTTGTACTGAGAAGCATGGAAAGGATTTTTGATGGACAAAAAGATGAATTCCCTACGGAAATAATGGGATATAAGCTTACAAACGGTCATTTTAACAGGGGCGTAGAGTGATAAGAAAATGCTTGCTTTATTTTGAATAATATATTATAATATTATTCAGTATGTGATTTTGATAACACACCAGAAAGCAGGAGGCATAATATGGTAGAAGCTACAAGCTGTGGCGGTGTTGTTATTTTCAGAGGGAAGATTTTGTTGTTATATAAGAATTATAAGAACAAATATGAAGGATGGGTGCTTCCCAAAGGAACAGTGGAGCCGGGAGAAGAACATAACGAGACGGCTCTTCGTGAAGTAAAGGAAGAGACAGGCGTTTCCGCGCAGATCATTAAGTATGTCGGGAAGAGCCAGTATACCTTCAATACTCCGCAGAATGTCGTGCTGAAAGACGTACATTGGTTCCTTATGATGTCTGATAGTTACTACAGCAAGCCACAGAGAGAGGAGTATTTTTGCGACTCAGGTTATTATAAATACCATGAGGCATATCATCTGCTCAAGTTTTCCAACGAGAAGCAGATACTTGAACAGGCTTTTAATGAGTATTTAGAGTTAAAAAAGAGCAACCTTTGGGGGAACAAAAAGTATTACTAGGATGGAAGAGGAAAAGGTTGAGAAAAAGAAAAGCTTTAAGGAGAAGCTTTTTAGCAGGGAAGTGATAACCTATGTCATTGCCGGAGTTCTGACCACTCTGGTGAACCTTGTGGCAAAGTTTATTTTCCTGAATCTCATGGGACTTAACGAGAACCTGACTACGGCGCTTGCCTGGGTGGTTGCTGTGGCATTTGCATATGTTATAAACAACTACTGGGTATTCCTTAAAGGGAACGAAGGAGCCGGAAGAGAAGCCGTTAAAATCTTAAAGTTTACTATCGGAAGAATAGCAACGTATATCATTGAAGCGGCAGGCATATATTTCTTTATAACAAAGAGCCATATCGATGGTATTTTGGAGATCATACCGTCGCTGGCCGATTCGATAAATGCTTCGGTACATTGCGATACGATAAAGTTCTGGATAGTTCAGCTTCCGATGCAGTTCCTGGTTATAATCCTAAACTATTTTTTCAGCAAACTGTTCGTATTTGTAAGTAAAAAGAATAATAAAAACACCGAGAATCCCTGATTTTTACGCAGGGATTCTTTGTTATAGTCACCCCGAAAATGCTTTCAGTGTTTTGTTATTTTTTATTTGTAATTTAAATTACTATGTGATATAATAAATAAGATATAGAGTATCAGTCATGTCGGTCGGGTGGATATGGAAAACAGTGTAAAACTTAAAAAAGGTGAGGGCCGTACCATAAAAAAGGGTGGGCTCTGGATATTTGACAACGAGATTGCAGAAGAGAACATAAAGACTGAAAACGGGGATCTGGTAGATGTTTTTGATTTTGACGGATATTTCCTCGGAAACGGTTTTATTAATATTAATTCCCATATCAGAGTGAGGATGCTGACCAGAAGACAGAGGATAGGACAGGACATCACTTTGGACGAACTTATATCCTATAGGGTAAAGTCGGCATGGGAGTATCGTAAGACCGTTACGGATACTTCGAGCTGCAGGCTTATATTCGGTGAAGCTGATTTTCTGCCTGGTATTGTGATAGACAAGTTCGATGATGTGCTGGTAGTGGAATCGCTGGCACTCGGGATTGACCGCCTCAAAGGGAAAATAATCGAAGCGGTTAAGAAAACACTTCAAAATGACGAAATAATCATAAGGGGCGTTTACGAGAGAAGCGATGCGAAGGTGAGGCTTCAGGAAGGGCTTGCTCGTTCTAAGGGATTTATCGGAGAAGAATTTGACACTAAAGTACTTATTACCGAGAACGGTGTAAAGTACTATGTAGATATATGTGAAGGACAGAAGACGGGATTCTTCCTTGATCAGAAGTACAACAGGCTTGCGGTTTCGAAAATCTGCAAGGACAAGGAAGTACTCGACTGCTTTACACATACGGGTTCATTTGCGCTTAATGCCGTAAATGGTGGGGCTGCTCATGTTACGGCTGTGGATATATCGGATCTGGGTATAGCTCAGGCACGCGAGAATGCGGTGCTCAACGGATTCGAATCAAAGATGGATTTTGTGGTAAGTGATGTGTTTGATTACCTGCCCAAAATGAGCGAAATGGGCAAAAAGTTTGATGTCGTGATACTCGATCCTCCTGCTTTTACGAAATCCAGGGAATCGGTAAAGAATGCATCAAAGGGCTATAAAGAGATAAACTTAAGAGCTATGAAGCTAATCAGGGACGGAGGATTTCTGGCCACATGTTCATGTTCTCATTTTATGACCGAAGAACTGTTTTTTGAAGCAGTTAAGGCAGCGGCAAAAGATGCTCACAAGAGGATAAGACAGGTAGAGTACAGGACTCAGGGACCCGATCATCCCGTATTATGGAATTCAGACAGTTCTTTTTATCTAAAGTTTTTTATTTTGCAGGTATGTGACGAATTATAACAGGGGTGTTGTAGTTCCGGCAGACGGTTTACAAGGGGGGAGAAGAAGATTATGGTAATGTTTGGGCTTAAAGCTAAAAACAAAACATTCGCACTGCTAACATGTTTTCTTCTTACCATTGTTTTTGTTGTTATAGGAAGATATACCGAAGCGCATCTTGATTCTCAGTTCGGATTCGGCAGCATGAAACTTCCCGCCAGCAGCTTTTTAGGTATCATCCAGGCTATGAAGAGCCTGATGTGCATCATTATGGTGTGCATTGATTATAAAAAGGGAAGTATCATTTCATATGTATTTTTGGGCGGATCCATTATATTCATGCTTGTCAGCATCATCACCAGAGGCAATATGTCCTCACTTCCCGGTATTTACAACACGATCATCACTATGGTTTCTATTCTGATAATCTCCAACGGTCTCAAAAAAGCTGACAGAAGAGCAGTTACAGACTATCTTACCGGACTTCGCAACAGACGTGGTATGACACAGCTTCTCGAGAAGACCATAAGAGAGAAGAAACCTTTCCACGTAGTATATTTTGAGATTGAGAATTTCCGTACCATTAATGACAACTTAGGACATAAGTACGGTGATCTGGCATTAAAGTCAGTAGCGGATAAACTGACCGAGATGGAGAATGAAAATACCATCTATGTCAGTCGTATAGGCGGCGCTGAGTTTGCAGCGGTTGTATTCGGCAATGTGGATCCGAGGACATTCGCTGAACGTGTTATGGAAAAGATTGGAACCAGCGTTACCAATGTGGATGAAGGCTTTGATATCAGCATAGCGCTTTCGGTATATTCCGGTATCTCTTCATTCCCCGGAGATGCGGACAATACGGACGATCTTCTGAAGTTTTCGGATATTGCGGTATATAACGCAAAGCACGGGAATGATAAGAGCAGGATCTGTTTCTTCACTACAGATATGAAGGACAGCTTCTACAGGCAGATAGAACTTGAGAGGATAGTTAAGGAGGCTCTTACCAGGGAATACTTCTATATGGTATATCAGCCCCAGTATGATATCCAGAATAAAAAGCTTCGCGGCTTTGAGTCATTGCTCAGACTCAGGCTTCCGGATGGTACGAATGTCAGCCCCGGAGAGTTCATCCCTGTAGCTGAGAAGTCGGAACTTATCATGAAGATTGACAGTTATGTATTAAAGAAAGCCATGCGTGAGACAAAACGCATGATTGAGCTGTCCGGCAATACCATCATGGTATCGGTAAATGTATCTGCCAAAAATATTTCATCGCCCGGATTTGTTGATGAGATAAAGACCATACTCGAAGCTACATCATTCCCTGCGGAATGTCTGGAGATAGAAATAACCGAGTATTCATTTGCAGGTTCACGTGATATCACGATGGAGAATGTTGTGACACTCAGGAAGATGGGCATACAGATAGCTCTGGATGATTTCGGAACAGGATACACATCCCTTTCACAGGTTATGCATCTTCCCATCAATCTCTTAAAGATTGACAAGAGCCTGATCGACGATATCGAGTACAATCAGGTGAACAGGGATTTTGTGGATGCTATCATTTACATGGGTCATCTGATGAATTGTGAAGTTATTTCAGAAGGCGTTGAGTCAAAAGAACAGCTGAAACTGCTTAAGGATCACGAATGTGATTATGTTCAGGGCTTTGTATGGGGTAAGCCCATGGAATACGATAATGCAGTGGAGTTGTGTAAAAAAGCAGCCTCGTAAGCTGAATATGTGGAGGTGTTTATGGGTAAAGAATATACACCGGTCCTGCCGTTTGACGGAACGATGAATGACAATTTTGTAATATATGACAATACGGTCTATAGATGTACGGTAGATCCTTATCAGATACCGATACAGCTCCATCATGATACTATGGTAAAGTATTATTCGTGTAATTATGAAGAAGAACCCGTACTTTTGGGTGGAGATTGAAAATTTTTAGCATTTTTTACAAAAAACAGTGGTAATTTACGACATTATATAGTATAATGTTTAAAGCGTCAGGGAAAATGTGTTTTTATTCTTTATCTCCGACACTAAAATACAGGACCGAAAGGGGTTTAATTCTATGAACAAGACAGAACTTGTAGCAGCAGTAGCAGAAAAGACCGCCCTTACCAAGAAGGACGCAGCAGCAGCAATTGAGGCAGTTTTCGAAGTTATCGGTGATACCATGCAGAAGAAGGACAAGGTTCAGCTTATCGGCTTCGGAACATTCCAGACAAGTGAGAGAAAAGCTCGTACAGGAAAGAATCCTCGTACAGGTGAGGCTGTTAAGATTGCAGCTTGCACAGTTCCTGCATTTAAGGCAGGAAAGGGTCTTAAGGATAAGGTTAACACCAAGCCCGCTAAGAAGGCAGCTAAGAAGAAATAATTGAGTGGTTATAAAAATACAGTTATAAGACGAGGTCTTATAACTGTATTTTTTTTTATTTATTTGATTTTCAAAGTTTTTCGGGTTCACCGTATTTTTCACCAAAAGTTTCAACGGTGACTTTCTTCATAACCTGGGGTTCGAGAGGTCTGTCCTGGAAGTTTACTCTTGTTTCGGCTATTCTGTCAACAGCTTCCATACCTTCGGTTACTTTTCCGAAAGCAGCATATCCGCCGTCAAGATGGGGTGCATCTTTGTGCATGATAAAGAACTGGGATCCGGCTGAATCGGGGTCCATGGCACGAGCCATGGAAAGAACGCCACGGGTGTGCTTTAAGTCATTCTTAAATCCGTTCTGTTTGAATTCTCCGGGAATGGAGTATCCGGGACCGCCCATTCCTGTTCCGTCGGGACATCCTCCCTGGATCATAAATCCTTCAATAACACGATGGAAGATAAGTCCGTCATAATATCCTTTGCTTACCAGTGAAATAAAATTTTTAACTGAGTTGGGAGCTACATCGGGGTAAAGCTCAGCTTTGATGATATCTCCGTTTTCCATTTCAAATGTAACTATGGGGTTCTGCATTGTTCTAGTTTGCTGTAATTACAGCGCTCCTTTCCGGGTTTTTAACCTAAATATTTGGTCTATCTTACTTTTTATAATATAGTATCTTGGTATAAATGTAAACAAAAAGTTTTATCTCAGGAATGTCTTAAGCATGAATCCGTAAAGCTTCTTGTAAGGCTGGTATCTCATGGGCAGGTCTATCCATCTTTTTTTATCAAGTATGCTTCTCTTATGTGAGAATGTATCAAAGCCTGCCTTGCCGTGATATGCACCCATACCTGATTCGCCAAAACCGCCGAAGCCCATATTGGGGGTAGCGAGATGGACCACGGTATCGTTTATGCATCCTCCGCCGTACTGAAGGAATGTGGTGACATATCTGATGGCGTTTTTATTCTTTCCGAAGTAGTATGCTGCTAAGGGATGGGGCTTTGTATTAAGTAAAGCCACAAGGTCCTTTAGGGATGTGAAAGTGAGTATGGGCATGATGGGTCCGAATATTTCCTCACCCATTACCTTGTCATTCCAGGTCACATTATCCATAACGGTAGGCTCGATCTTCAGTCTCTTTGCATCGGAATATCCTCCGTATACTACTTTTTCCTCATCGATAAGACCCACGAGGCGGTTGAAATGCTTTTCGTTTATGATCTTGCCGTAATCCCTGTTGCTGACGGGTGAATCGGTGTACTGCCTTGATATTTCCTTCTTTACGGCTTTTATGAAGTCATCTTTTATGCTTTCCTCAACATATATATAGTCGGGAGCTACACAGGTCTGGCCGCAGTTTAGGTATTTTCCGAATACGATCCTTCTGGCTGCCAGACGGATATTTGCATCTTTATCAACTATGCACGGGCTCTTCCCACCGAGTTCCAGTGTTACGGGAGTGAGGTTGGGAGCTGCGGCTTTCAGTACTTCGCGTCCGACGTTTTTGCTGCCTGTAAAAAATATATAGTCAAAACGGGCTTCCAGAAGACTCTTGTTCTCTGCACGTCCGCCGGTGACACATGTGACATGTTCAGGGGGGAATACTTCCTCTATCATTCTGCACATGGCTTCCGAAGTATTGGGAGAGTATGCGCTGGGCTTTACTATACAGGTGTTACCAGCAGCTATAGCGTCACATAAAGGTCCGATCGTGAGCAGGAAGGGATAGTTCCAGGGACTCATTATGAGAACCGTGCCGTAAGGAACGGACTTTATGATGCTCGTGCTGTGGAACTGTACGAGAGGTGTGGGTACATGCCTGTCAGCGGCATAAGTTCTTACATGCTTTATCATGTGGGTTATTTCGGAGAGTGTAAGCCCGGTCTCACACATATAGCTTTCGAAGTGGCTTTTGCCGAGATCTGCTTTTATGGCATCGTTCAATTCATCGATATGTGTGCGGATGTATGAACGAAGCTTTTTTAATGCGGCTATCCTAAAATCTATGTCATAAGTTTTACCGGTAGAGAAAAACTCTCTCTGTTTATCGATTTTTACCTGTATTTCTTCTTTTGTCATAGTAATTCCTTTCTTGGCAGGGTCATTTTACCATAACCATGCGGTAGAATTTCTCAAGTTCTTTTGCAGTCATAAGCTTGGGAACGGGATACAGAGGATTTCCTTCTTTTGCTGCTGTCTTAGCAAGTTCGGGGATATCTTCTTCCTGTATTCCTTCTATGGTATCCGGGATATTTAGATCACGTTTCATCTGCTTTACGGCTTCGATGAATTTACGTGCACCTTCGGCGTGTGAGTCGTTTATGTCCGAGATACCTATGACACATGCCAGCTGATGAAGCTTTGCGTGAGCTGATTTTCCATATTCTTCAAGCACCAACGGAAGAAGAACTGAATTTGCCAGTCCGTGAGGAGTGTTATATTTTCCGCCCAGCGAATGAGCCACGCAGTGAACATAACCCACATATGACGTGGTAAAAGCACTTCCGGCGAGGAATGAGGCATAGAGCATTTTACGTCTGGCTCTCATATCATTGCCGTTTTCATAGGCTTTGCGGATATTGTCAAATATGAGACGGACTGCATGTCTGGCATCGCGTTTTGAACTTTTTACGAGGGAATTGCCGATATATGCTTCGACTGCATGTGTAAGAGCATCCATACCCGTGGTGGCTGTGAGTGACTTAGGAAGCGATCTGGTGACTTCGGGATCCAGGACAGCGTATCTGGGGATCAGGGGGAAATCGCTGATCTGATACTTAAGCCTGGTCTCTGCATCTGTTACTATAGCTGCTACCGTAGTCTCGCTTCCGGTACCGGCAGTGGTGGGAACCGCAATAAGGAGCGGGATTTTTTTCAGA
>JAEEKN010000356.1 GCA_016282435.1 Lachnospiraceae bacterium
AGAAAGGCATTAAGCAGATTGAGCTTGCATTACAGCTTGCTATCGGTAAGAACCAGATGTATCGGATCGAGAGCGGACAGGTTCCATGCAAGACGGAATATCTGTATGAGATCGCACAGGTGCTTGATGTATCGCTTGATTATCTGTTCTTTGGTAACAAAGATAATGAGACTGTTTCGGAGAGTGATAAGACAGTACAGGAGATTGTTTCATTGTGCACTGGAAAGGATTCTGAAACGGTACAAAAAGCTCTTAATATTCTTAGGGCATTCTTTGCATGAAATGCAGGGGTTATTAGAGTGCGCATAGTTTCAGACGGAAAGTTGAAATAACAGCATTTTAGAACTGATAGAAAATGTCGCCCTACAAAGGAGACAAGCATTTATATTTGTATCTTTGCAGGGCGACTATTTAAAAAGCCAATGTTATATGATAAAAGCGTCGAACAAAGCAGGGGTTCGGTAAGATTTAGCAAGGAAGGAGAATGCCACAATGAGCAGTAGATCAGGGAAGTATGGGACGAGTAATCATTATGTATGCAGCACATTAAAACAGGGCGATGTTATCTTGGTGAACTTCGGAAAACGCAGTGAAGGAAGCAGGAACCTTTACGGCAAGAGACCGGTTTATGTGTTGAGCAGCAACGCAGATGATAAGTCTGTGGGTGTGCTTATGGTTGTACCGATGTTTCGTGCAAGGTCAAGAGATAATGCAGGAAATGATGTGGAGATCAGACCGATTGACTGTCCCGGACTTCGATATTCGGAGTATGCGCAGGCAGTAAACATACAAAAGATAAGAAAGTACCAGATCATAAAGCGGATTGGTCGCGTGAAGAATGGTACAGTCCATAGTGAGCTGCTTGCTTCCATGTGGGAACAGGTAGGACAAAAAGATGGCAGATAAAGATATTACAGCGGAATGCTTTGATGATTTTTTTGACCACAGGCTTACTTATGAGAATGTGGATTACATCATACATGAAAATGGAACAACCGTGTATGACAGCAATAATAACATTATAGGAGAGTATCCTACGGAATCCGAGGCGGTGGAAGCTATACGGGAGATGATAGATGGGTACTATGGATAGGATTGGAGGAAGTGAAAAGTGAGGTCAATTTACAGAATATCTCATGATGATACAAGAATGTACGGAGATTCAAGATTAGCAATGCAAAGACCGTATTATAACCGGATGGATATAGTGCTTGTTGATTTTGGACAGGATTACAGTAATTGTGTTGTCAGGGATTATCGCCCTGCTATCGTTATAAGTAATACGGAGTATAACAGACATTCCCCTGTTATGCAGGTAATTCCTTTGACAAAGCAGCTTAAGGCTATTGATATGGATTATCATGTGTTTTTGGATCGCAATGATTGTGAGGGCTTTGAGGAATCGGGAATGTGCCTGTTAGAACAGATTACCACTGTGGACAGACGGCAGGTAAGACGAAAAATAGCAAGTGTAAAAATGGATGACGTAAAGCTAAAGATAGAAGTCGAATTAATGCGGCATCTTGGCTTTTATGGGGAGGCAAAGTGATGGACGCACATATTCAAAACAATAAAAGGAAGCATTTATCCAGAAAGTTTGTCAGGTACAAGGAAGGCGCAGAAATGTATGGTATGGGATTAAGCAAATTCCAAGAGATAGCGAAAGAGGCACATGCTACATATAAAATAAATCAGCTTGTACTTGTAAACACTGAGATTCTTGATGAGTTTCTTGAATTATATCGTGAGTAAAAACCGGAAAGATTTTGCATTTTAGGGATTGACTAAATAGGCACCGAAAAGTATAATATACTTTGAAAGGAAGAAATGCTATGGCTAAAATGGGTAGACCACCTGTCGAAGAAGTCAGAGATCAAAGAGTTAATCTAAGACTTACTGAGACGGAGTACAACAGGCTAAAGGCATACGCTTCAAAGTGTAATACTACAATGACTAAGGTTATCCTAAAAAAACTTGAGGATATAATATCCGACAAGTAATGCAAAGTCTTTCCTTATTTATAAGGAGGAAATGCAGATGGCTAAGTCAAGGCGAGACAACATGGGACATGCTCTGAAAAGAGGTGAGTTTCAGCGTTCGCAGGATGGGAGATATGCGTATTCGTACACCGATCCTTTGGGACAAAGACGTACTGTTTACGCAAACGATCTTCGGGAATTGCGGATAAAGGAAGATGAGCTGACAAAGAATCAATTAGACGGGCTGGATCTTTATACGGCAGAAAAGACAACACTTGATATGTTGTTTGACCGCTATATAAAGGCGAAGCGGAATCTAAGAGAGACTACAAGAACTAATTACATTTACAATTATGACCGTTACGTTAGAGACGGATTTGGTAAGAAGCGGATATGTGATATCAAGTATTCCGATGTGCTGTTTTTTTATCAGTCTTTGATTGATGAAAGAGGATTGAGTGTGCATACAGTAGATGGAGTACATGGATTGTTGCATCCGGCATTTGAGATGGCTGTAAGGGATGATATCATTCGTAGAAATCCATCGGATAATGTAATGGCTGAACTGAAAAAGAAGATAGGCAAAAATAAAGGTGTTCGTCATGCACTTACAGTTGAGCAGCAAAAGGCATTTCTCAATTATATTGCTGACAGCGACACCTACTCACATTGGTACTCGTTATTTACATTTTTACTCGGAACCGGATGCAGAATTGGTGAAGCAATCGGAATCAGATGGAAAGATGTTGATTTTGAGCAGAGAGTTATAAGCGTGAATCATAGTGTGAGTTATTTTGCCGAGAAAGTTAATGGAGTTAGTAAATGCGGTTACAGGGTTTTTCTTCCGAAAACTGATTCCGGGATCAGGAAGATTCCCATGTTGAATGAAGTGTATGAGACCTTAAAAATGGAATATGAGTATCAGAAGTCGAATGGATTTAATAAGATCGAAGTTGACGGAATGAGCGGCTTCATATTTACAAACCGTTTTGGTTCATTGCATAATGGGCAATCGGTGAACAGAGCGATTAAGCGTATATGTGAAGCATATAACTCAGAGACCATTGAAAAGGCAAAGAAAGATCATAAGGAACCTTTGTTGCTACCGGATTTCTCGGCGCATCACTTGAGACACACGTTCGCTACAAGGTTGTGTGAAAATGTATCCAACCTGAAGGTGATTCAGTCTGTGATGGGGCATGCCGGTATAGAGACAACTATGGATATATACGCAGAGGCAACAGAGGGTAAGAAGCAGGAGATTTTCAAAGAATTAAATATCTTGGGTGGAATTATATAATCCCTATGAGTATTCTTTGATTGTGTAGCAAAAAAACTGTTTTGTAGCAATTTTGTAGCAAAAATTCGATTAAGTACACGTAAATGCACGTTAATATAAAGAGAAGAATTATTAAAGATTATGTGCAAAAAAGTTAGGAAACCATTGATTTTAAGGGGTTTCAGCGATATGGTGGAGAATGATGTTTGGGTTTTCCCGACGATGAAGACACTTAATCAATAAAATGTAGTAAAATCAATGGTTGTAGCGGTTCGAGGCAAGAGATTTACAACAAATTTACAACAATCTTCCATAGCTCTTTG
>JAEEKN010000357.1 GCA_016282435.1 Lachnospiraceae bacterium
AATAATTTAAGGAGGACAAAAATATGACAGCAGTTTTGGTAGTAGGCGGTGTTTCATTAGCAATCATATGGGGTGGAGCATTATATCATGCATTCTTTGTTAATAGATGAAAATATAAAAGAAAAGATAAAGAAAATAATTCAAAATCATAAAAATAATTAATTTAAGTGCAGGCTTAAGAGAAAATCTTATCCCTGCATCTTTTTTTTGTTTAAAGGAACGTTTCAATAGTGGGAAAATATATCACAGAAAATCGTCCCAGAGCACCTCATATGGCAAGGGAGCCAACAGGATAAAGGGAGATATTTAAACTTACAACTGAATATGAATTAGGGCATTGCAAGGGCAGTGATAGATGCTTTTGTGTATATGATGGTGATGCATAATGATTAGTTTTTGTCTTTGTTGACACGATTTTGAAATTATGGTACTATAAAACAATAGAGACAGTAGTATTTAGGAGGGAGGGCTATGCCAAAAGAAGACGGCAACACATATTCAGGAAAAAAGGCAATGTACAGGAATTATCTTTTAATACTTTTAGCCTGCATAGCCACGATAGCCCTGAGTACTTTTTTCATAAGAACACGGTATATGTCTCTTCATATGGAAGAGGTCACAAAGGAAGCCAGGGGTGTGGCAGAGTATACGAAAAGCCGGTTTGTTGCATATGAAGCACTAGATCTGCTTGTGGAACAGTGGGATGGTGCCAAGATGAATGAAAGCAGACCGTCCGGTGACCAAGCCGATTACTTTCATTCGAACTCCGAAGCTCTCCTGCAAACTGATGTGACACCTGAAGAGGTTCAGAAAATGGATCCCGGAATGCTCAGTGCATATACCCATAGCAATTATGCAAAGTTATCAAGCGGTATCAATCTGATCTATCAGACTTTTGATGTTGAGGATTTGTACTGTGTGAATTATACAAAGGAAGGGATAAAGGTTCTTTTCCGTGGCGATGACAGTAATGAGAATATGTATCGTCTGCCGGAGGGCGATCTGCCTGCAGACCTTGAATCATATGATGAGCTCCTGCGCGATTCAGCGATCATGAGCGGAGCCGGCAGGATGACAACGCTCACGGATGCAGACGGCAGCGAAAAACTCCGTTTCACACTGTCCATCGCTTCTACTGAAAATAATCTGTTTGTCGTTATATGGGAAAGAGACGGCTCTGCTGTGCGTAAGGAAATAGATTCAGGGGCTTTGAAGATCAGTCTTTTCACGGGATTGCTTCTGATGACAGTGTTCATTATCATTCTCCTGATGTACAGAAAGCACTATCTTGAATTACTTCGGTCAGGTATCGAAAAGGAACGATCTAAGGCGGAACTGGATATCTGCCGCCGCATACAGCATTCTCAGCTACCGGATACTGCAGCTGAGTTTGGCGATATTGACTGCATCGATGTCAGCGTGGCTGTCCGTCCGGCCAGGGAGGTCGGAGGAGACTTCTGTGACTGCTTTATGCTCGGTGAGGACAAGTTCGTACTTGTCATAGCAGATGTTTCCGACAAAGGGCTCCCGGCAGCTATGTTCATGATGATGGCAAAATCCCTGATCCGTAGTGAGATGAAGAGCAGTGCATCCCCGGGACAGGTCATTGAAAAGGTAAATGACCTGCTTTGCACCAAAAACGAAGTGGGCATGTTCGTAACTGTCTGGCTCGCAGTGATCGACCTCAGAACAGGCGATTGTGTGAGTGTCAATGCCGGACACGAGAATCCTGCACTAAAGAAAGGTAATAACTGGGAATTACAGCATTACGAACATGATGCACCGGTGGCACTCTTTGATGGTATTCCGTATACAGAGCGCAGGTCCAGACTTTCTGACGGAGATATACTGTTTGTTTATACAGATGGCGTGACTGAAGCCTTGAGCAGAAGCGATGAGCGTTTCGGAGAAGACAGGCTTGTCTCCGGACTGAATGAGGGAGATCTGAGCAGCACACAGTCACTGATCAACAGCATATTTGATCAGGTTGACCGTTTTTCAGACGGCGTAGAGCAATATGACGATATAGGAATGATATGCTTCCGGTTTCATAGTAAATAGGACGAACACAATGAGGGAGAGTAAAAACATATGTTAAATATTACCACAGCCAAAAAAGGCAGTACACTTACAGTCTGCCTTGAAGGAAAACTGGATAGAAATACCTATGAAATGGCAGGGGAAAGAATTAACAACGAAATGGTCGGTGTGGAAAAACTGGTACTTGACCTGGAGAAACTCAATTATATTTCTTCAGCAGGATTACGTGTAATTGTGGATCTTCGCAAGCGTATAAGCAATCGTGAGAATATGGTAGTCAAAAACGTCCAACAAGATGTTTTAGATGTTTTTGAACTGACCGGACTAAAGAAATATCTGATATGACCGGCGATCCAGAACACCGGAAATTGAACTGATAAATGCAAGGAAGTTGCAAGAGGTGACAAATGAGCGATAAAACAAATGACCGTCGGGTCAGGAAGACGCAAAAGGCCATATTTGATGCCTTAGCAGAGCTTCTTACGAAGAAGGAACTGGAGAAGATCACGGTTAAGGAAGTGATAGAAAAAGCGGATGTGAGCCGTGTCACTTTTTATAATCACTACCTTGACATCTTCGACCTTCATGAAAAGTATGAAGAAAGCATTATGCTTGAGATTGCAAGCCTTGTCTTAGAGCTTGACACAGTATCCTATAAGGATTTTTTCACCAGGCTCATAAGCTATGTAAACGAGAATCGTTCTTCTTTTATAATGATATTCAATCCGAGCAGCACCAATAAGATGCGTTCTCAACTTGAGAAGATGATTGAAGGGCTCCTGATGCAGCTCTATCTGGAAGTCAATGAAGGTGTCAAACAGAATGAAGTGATAGAATACATGAATTATTATCGTGCCCAGGGGATGATATCCGTAATTCAGAAATGGGTCAGGGATGGTTTTAAAACTCCGGTAGAGGATCTGATCCGGATGATGACAATCCTTGACGGACAGACGGAAGCATGCTTTGAAAAATGGATTAACGAAAAGCAATAGTTAAAAGAAAAACTGGCAATGTCCATTGGATCTTTGCCAGTTTATTCTATTTTTGCCGCATAGTTTTTATGCATTTTTTATCAAAGTACCGTGACGGCTACGATAAAGATACCTGTAAGACATACACCACCTATAACACATAATATCATATTCGGTTCCTCCTTTCTTTTTATCCCCCTATTCCGTTTGTTGTGTGGGTTTTTGCTTCTATTGGACGCTGAAATATACTTCTATCAGTAATTTCATTAAACCAAGATTAGCAGTCTGACAAGAACCAATAAAACTAGCTTCATTGGGATCCAACTCATTATGCACATAGAAGAAAACATTTCGTGCATAATTGAATGAATTTCTTCGTGCGATTAATATCCATTTAGTGTATTCGGACGGTGTCATGCTAGGCCTTGAATCTTCCTCACATTGAACGCTTTCGTCAGATCCACTGTCGATGAGGACGGAGGCTTTGGTTGAGATGCTAGCAAATGCTGATACTGAAATAATGGTTGCCAGGATAAGGGCGATTGTTCTTGCTGTAAATGTTTTGATTGTCATGTTTTTTCTCCTTTTTGTTTTTGATTTTTTGTTTTGTTTCCTTTGTTGTGCCCTTATTATAGACCCGGAAACCTTACCATTCAATTTTCAAAATAATAAGGATATATTAATTATGCTATAGTTTAGGATTATTTTGTTGCCTAATTTACAGACATAGGTGAAAGTGTTGTCTTATCTTGTCTAATTATTAGAAATAAGTGGCATAATAACACAGAATGTGGTAAAATTATACTGAGGAAGACAGGAATATTGCGGAAGCATATTACCCATATGGTTATGAGGGATATTATTATCCGGCTCTTCCTCTAATGAGCAACTGGCCATATGGTAACCATGCGACAATGATCAATGCCTGTCA
>JAEEKN010000358.1 GCA_016282435.1 Lachnospiraceae bacterium
AACTTCGTCACCGAATTTCTTACGGTCTGTACAAAGTTCCTTTAACTTAACCGTACCGATGATCTCACGCATGTTACCCTGTAAGGAATCGGTAAGTGCCGAAATGATCTGCTCTTCCTTCATATTAAGGAAGTTTCTCATTGCAAGCTGTATTCCGTTTTCATCTGTATTCACTCTTATCTTTGCGACCGCATCGATATCAACACCGATGAAGTCGAGTGTCGGAACATAACCGTTCGTTTTAATATCAACGCTAATCTGCTTTACGATGAGCGTATCCTTTCTTTCGAGGAAAGGGATCTTGATCCCCGCGCGTCCGATAAGGATCTTAGGTTTCTTTTTAAGACCTGAAATGATGTAAGCCACATCAGGCGGTGACTTAACGTAACCCGTAAGTATGATAACGATAAGCACTGCAAGTATAATAAGTACCGGTGTAAGGAATTCTGGCATTTGAATTTCCCCCTTTCTTTTTTTTGTGCAAGCCTCCTGCCCGCAAACACATTGTACCAAAAAGCCCGGCATTGTAAAACCATTTTTAAGCAGAATTAGCATGTTTTATTTTTACTCTTGAGTTAATATGTGTTTATGTTTTCTTGTATTATTAATGATCTTTCATCACTCCGCCGATATTTCTGTACAAGTGCAGTAAGCTATTAAAAAGAAAGCATTTTACACTATATCAAATTAAAAATGCTGTTTATAACATAGATAATCCCCACTACAAGTAAAGAACAATTCTCTATTCTATCTTTCTTATGCTTGTCTTTCACCAATAGTTCAACAGAAAATATAAAGATTATTATCAAAGTAAAAACAGTCAGTATTATGATATTTTTTATAAAAACTGCCGTGCCGGCTGATAAGATCACCTCATTTATGAAATAATACTCTGCAAATACACAGTATATAATCAATAAAAGAAGTCCAATCATGTCCTTAAAGCCTCTTTTTTCAAATATATTCTTCATTCTGTTACTGTCCTTTTTACTCTGGTTGGTGTTATATAATCCCTGTACTTTCCGCATAATTTACATTTCATCACACCGTCGATTTTTCTGTATAAGTGTGGCAATGGTTCGGAAAGCACCTCATTACATACTACACAATAATCACCATGTGTGCAAGTGGCATGCTCGACAGTATGCCCTAATGCACTTCCTTCTGTATGCCCGCACAATTCACATTCTTCTGGCGAAGTACAGGTAGCCTCAATATATTTGTGTTCCAGTGCGTTTCCTTTTGTTAATCCGCATAAAGTACAGGTTTCGGGTGAGTTGCAAGTTGCTTCCGTAAAGCTGTGTCCCAAAGCTTTTCCATTTGTTTTTCCACATCTGCTGCATGTCTCAGGCGTAGTACACGTTGCCTTTTCATAAGAATGCCCCAGTTCTTTACCAACTGTTTTATGACATCTTTCACATTTCATTGGCGAGGTACAAGTTGCAGCCAAATAGTTGTGACCAAGTTCTGTGCCTTGTGTTTTCCCACACCTAAAACAGGTCATTGGCTCCGTACAGGTGGCACTCTTCCAGAAATGTTCGCGTTTCTCACCCCTCTGTGCTCCGCAGATTTTGCAGGTTTCCGGTTCATAGCATGTTGCAGATTGAAAATCATGATATCCGAAAATATCATTTTCTTCCCCGCAGTATAAGCAGTGCTGGTAATGCTGACAATCTATTCCTATCCCCGAAAAAAGATGATCTCCCGGTTCGCCACTTTCAATTCCGCATGTTTCACATATATCCGGATGGCCACATTTAGCATAGTTCCAATTGTGTACGTAGCTTGCTTTTACAGCCACTTCCCCGCAAACTTTGCATAACGTATCTTTAGTGCAGTCCGTAATTTTATATGTGTGCCCCGGTCCCGGCAAAAGCTGTTGGTTACACCTGAAACATACTGCCCCCTTTATACAATCTGTTTCGGAAGGGTAGTGTCCTAACGGTTCTCCCAATACTTTATTGCATCTTAAACAATATGGTCCTTCGTAACAAGTTCCGAGCATTTCAACATGTCGTGCTGCGTTCTCATTTCCATTTCCGCAAACACTGCACGTTTCACTGCATTTATATTTATAATTATGCTTTGCAGTTCTGAATCCGCCGCCACAGACGTTGCATTTATCACTGCAGGAATTATCATAGGTATGTTTATGCTGCTCATTGGCATATCTTCCGATGCAGTAAGTCATAAAGCCTTCCGTACTTCCGTATTGGCCTATCACAGAAACCGGATCAGGCTTTATCTCATTTTCATCAGGAAACATACTTGAATCAATGTTTGTTGTAAATACCTCCCCTGTTTTCTTATTCTTAAGTGTTATTTGTCTGTAGTGTTCCTTTTTATAAATCGACGACTGAACAAGAGTCCCATTTACATAACCTCTCACCATTTCAACCGTGTCCCACGCCATGCATGTCATGCCTGTGTCTATTTCGACAGTATCCTGTCCTACATCGTACGGTACAATGGTTTTTAACCAGTCAATAATCATACTTATCAAATCTTCTTTTATCGCTATAGAAACAACAACCTCTGCAGCCAAAATCCATTTATTAACATAGAATTCTGCAATTGCTTTCAGTGATTTACCAGCAAGATAATCAAGCTTTATCTCCTCATATGGTCCTTTAACAGTTTTTGTGTTAACATACAAATCACATGTAAAATTAGGAGCAAACTTACAATTCCCGCCACTTTCCAGATAGGTCCATGTCTCCTCCTTTTCCACAAACTCAAACCCTTTTTCCAAAGCCGCATTTGTTACAAAAACATATTCATTTTGCGTACAGCAAATAAGAGCTGCAAGTATTATTACCGCAACAATTCTCTTTAATAACTTCATAATTACCCTTTCAAATTTTTATTTGGGGTAATACATGTAATTAAGGAATTCTCCCCCAGAAGCTTATATAGGCCCACAAAATCAATAAGCATTCTTACTATACCCTGCCCCTCTCTAAAAAGTCAATCTTTTTCTTATACTTTTTATATTCTTGTATAGTTTTATATTTTATATATTTTTTGTATTGTTATAACCCTTCTGTTTATAACAATAAAAACAACTAGCTTTTCCGTACGGAAGAGCTAGTTGTTCTACCCCCAAAAAACCTTTATACATGCATCCGAAGAAATCCAGAAACATTCATGTGGATACAGGGCTGTACTGAAAACTTCAGCCGTTAGATATGGATGACATTGTCTCAAAATCAGTTTTAGGCTTCCATCTGTTCGCAACCACGATACCAATACCTGCCGTAATCACAAACACCAGCAAACAGTTGGCAAGATCAAACCAGATGTCGATCCGCAGACAACGGTTCGTCAACGTTTCCGGACCGATCAATTTCCATGGTATCGCATCGATGATGATGACTGACAGATTCCATAGGGAATGAATCATAACGGTATACAGGAAATGGCCTCTTTTTTCATAGATCAGGCATAGAAACATTGAAAGTGCGAACATTACCAAAGCATGAACCGAAAATCCGTGCATCAATGCAAACAGCACAGATGTCACGATGGCAGCGCGTACGGTTCCGATTCTTCTTATACCCGCATACAGATATTTTCGAAACAGCAATTCTTCCGCAACAACACTCCAAACTGCATAGATCAGAACTGATCTTGCAAATCCTGCAAGATCATATTGCGGTATCTCGCCGGCATAGCCATAGCTTCTCTGCAAGATCAGCTTCATATCCTTTAACACTAAAGTCAGCGCCCAATAAGAAACGCAGAATAAAGCCGTAACGAGTGCATATTTTACCGTTACACGGTGCGAGATATTTTTTGTTTCCGGTAAGACTTGCTTACCTTTTTTCTTTTGTTTGTGGAGCAAGATCAATGCAATGATCAATAACAGCATCGCACTGAGAAGTTCGGCAAAATGTTTATCCATTCTGTCTGCCAGAAAGGACTTGATATATACCGTAAGGATCGAACATACGGCCGCTGCAAAAATGCAGCCGAGCGGACTGTATTTTTTTTCCTTTTTTTCGACAAAATATCTCCGAACAAAAACAGCTCCCAATAAGCCGCATAAAACGGTGACCAGCGTACAAAACAAAAAAGCATATGCTACCGATCTGAACGAAATCGAAAAATGTACCGTCATATAGTCACTATAATCGCCCAGCATATATTTCATCAGCAGCTCAACCGGCCGGCCGGACAACGCACCCAGCAGACACCCCGAAACCGCTCCTATCAGTCCTTGTATCAAGGATGTAAGAAATGCAAACATATAAAGAAATACCGGTCTGCATCCAATCACATGAAGCAAGCGAAAATACTCACGGTTACTCTCGAGCACTTCAGTGTTCGTATTAAAAAATCCAATGGTAACAAGAACAATAAGGATCCTGCTTAACAGATCGGCAAATCCCGAAAAATCTCCCGAAACCCCTTCAGCCAATTCATATTCATAGTTTCGTCTGAAAAGTCTCTGTCCCTGTCTGATCAGATAATCATCCGCCGACGTAAATTCTTTTACCGAACTTAATTCTATATCTGCTTTATCGACAAGAAAGTTCTCCTTACCGACCATGCCGGCCGGAATATAAATATCCACACCGTTCAAAGCCGATTTCTTACGATCACATACCACACCTCCGACAGTCACTTCCAGAGTGAGTGTTCCTCCCTGCATCATAAGCCTTTCCGGCCTTTTCACGTCCTCCGCAAAGCATATCGTCCATTTTTTTCCGATCGCATCTTCTGCTCTGATGC
>JAEEKN010000359.1 GCA_016282435.1 Lachnospiraceae bacterium
GAGATATTGTCCTTCGGTACCACTTCCAATATACCTTCACTCACAGACGCATTCAAAGTCGGTGCCTCTTTGTCAAAGCAGGCTATCTTCCTGCTTCGCTCATAAGTTCTACCGCTGGTATCTGTGGCTATAACATGAACTGTGCAATCCTCGGTTATTTCAAGTTTCATGGTATCCGTTACATCCATATAATTGTCTTTCTTTCCAGCTCTGGCTCTTACACTTTTGATACTGGGCATTGATCCATCCTTAGTTTTAAGACTAAATGTAACGGTTGCCTTGTCATTAAAATAACCATTAGGGATGTCGATATAAATCTCTATATCCGGCAGAACTTCTGAAATATTCTCTAACTTCCCGACAAGTTGTCGGGAAGTTCCATCATCGGAGTTATTTTCCTCTTTTTTCTGTGATGGTTCCGATGTTGCTTTATTTACATCTTTTGTTGATCCATTGTTCTCGCTCTCCAACTTCCCGACAACTTGTCGGGAAGTTGGATCACCTGAAATAGTATCAGCTGCATTAAGCGGCATGAAACTATATATACCTGTGAAAAACGTGGTTATCACAAGCATTACTATAGTTTTCATACTTTTCCCGATATTAATCTGCTTCCTGTATCTTTTCTTTTGTTTCATTCCTGTTTTCCTTGCCCTCCCTCTTAAGTATTTTGAAAATAATCCTTCGTTCCTCTTCACTGGCATTCAGCAGGTTTATTAGTTCCGGAAATGAGATCTTATTCCTTGCCAGAAATGGTTTTACTTTTCTAAGAACTATATCATCAATCTGCTTTTCCACCTCATCTTTTTCCTCTGTGGCTTTATGTATAGTGCTTTCCAAGAGGAGTTTTCTCTTTTGTAACTGATCTAAATTCATTTTCTGATTCCTTTCTTTTCAATCAGAGGGACGGTTCTCTGATTGATTCTTTAATATCCGTTTTTTGTATAAAATAATGGGTTATAATATGTTCCATTAACTGTGAATTCCATATGGATACAACTGCCTTCCTGAGAACCGGCACCACCGGATAGGCCTATGGGCTCTCCTATGGCTACTACCTGATCTTTAGTGACACTTACAGTGCTTAGATGAGCATATGATACTGCCGGCCCTTTTTCGTTGGTTATGGTCACATAATTGCCAAAAGTTTCATTATAACCTATATCTGTTATAGTTCCTGTGAGGGATGATAAGACTTGCGTTCCTTCCGGTACTGATATATCAAGTCCCTTATGGGATTCATCTTCATCGGTTATAAGATTTCGTCTATATCCATAATAGCTTTTCACAGACCATGCTGTGGCCACCGGAGATCCTAATACCTGCATTAAACCTCTTGTAGAGTTATATAACTGATACATAGATTTCTTTTCACTGCTCCCGGACAGTCTCTCATCTGCTATTGTTCCAAGTGATGTTGTTTTAAGCTCAACTTTCAGAATTTTGGCAATATAATCTTCAGGTACAAGTTCATATTCCGGCTCATCATCTTCTTCATCGTTTCCGCTTTCTTCTCCGGTTTTGTTATTATCATCTTTGTTTTCATCTCCGTTATCATCTGACTCATCGTCAGTATTATTATCCTCGTCCTCTTCATCATCTCCTTCTTCTTTTTCATCTTCCTTGGTTTTTTCTTTAGGTTTCAATACCCATCGAACTCGTGGCTCTTCCGTTTCAGTAAATTTCAGCTCATACATAGCCTCAAACAATTCGTCAATCTCAGCCATGGCTTCCTCGCCTATTACTCCATATTGCGCAGACAGGTAATTGATAAGCGTATATGGATCATGCCCAATATCTCCTAATGTATAGGAATATTCGTCATAACCCGGGAACTCTTCTTCAATACCATCTATCCTTTGACGGAGCCCCATTTCCAACGCTGATAATTTGAGATCTGCCGCATCAATCCATGCCGGTTTACTCTGATATCCGGCTGCTTTTTCCATAGACAATGCTTCTACGGTAGTTGGCAGAACGCTTATTGCGCTCTGACCACCAAAGATCATAAGAATGATAACAAAAGCTATAACTCCTATAAAAACCTTGCTACCGTGAAAAACCGTGTCCATCATGAATTTACCGATGGATACCGATTTCTTTGTTCCTTCAGCCGTAGTCCTACCAGCCTTAGCTGCTCTCTTGGCTTTTCTCTGAAGGGAAAGCCGCTTTCTGCTTAGTCTTTTTCGATTTGTTTCCTTTTTTATCTGTGATTCTGTCTTTGGCTTTTTCCTGTTACTGATTGATTTTTCAGTTATAAAACCTGAGGTTTCTCTCCCTTCATCCGAAACAAAATCCCTGGTTTTCTTTACGGTGTCAAAACCTAATCTTGTAACTCTGCCACCTGCAGCCTCAGTTGCTTTTAAAACATCCGAGGAAGCACTGTCATCCTTTTCTCCCGTAGCTTTTGAGATTGTACCTCTTGCCTTTTGTATGGCTAGTGCTACGGCATCTGCGGTGACATGGGATACTCTTGTTCCCATATTTCCGTGTTGGCTACGTTCTTCAGGTCGTTTGCAAATTTCTAGATTATCAAGTCTATCTCCGAAATTTTCTACCTCACTTTCTCCCTCCGATCGTATTCTTTTCTGGATATTCCGAGCATGGCGCAAATCATCCCCTTCGACGACTCCGTTGCCCATTCGCAAAGCATCTTCGACTTTTCCTCCGGAGTTACCTTTTTCTCCAACAGATCTGCCAGATTCACGATCGACATCACTCTCTGCATTTGCATTCTCGCCTCGATTTCTTCTATATCCGTCTGTCTCAAGTTCATATTGATCAATATTCTCCTTTAGTTTCTTTGGTTTTTTATGAATCACTTCCGGACCATCTCTGGACTTCTCGGTGTTTTCACCACTGAAGCCCTCAACTTCATGATAACTGCCGATCTTCTTTTCTGTTTTTTTAGATGCGTCGTTTTCTATACTTTCACTCATTTTTGTCTTCCTCTTTTTCTTTCTTCTCTCCAAACTTAGTGCTCATTATCTGGTAAGACTTTGTATCTTTCGGATATGAATCCATGAATGGAATTTTTTTATTGCCGAATACAAGCAAGCCACACCCGCATTCTGCATTAAAAATATATTCCAGCTCCACAGGGTTAAGTCCCAGCTTCTCCTTTAACAGTTCCTTGTCATTCTCCGTTTGCTTCATTATATAAATGAACTGACTTGTGCTTAGGATTGTCTGCACCTTTTCCGTCTGGAGCAGGTCATACATATTTTGTGTTATTCCGGTGGGGATACCGCCCCATTTTCTGAAACGTTTCCATATTTCTGCACAGTATTCTGCAGTACGGCCATCTCTTAACAAAAGGTGAAATTCATCACAGTAGTATCTGGTTGAAACTCCTTTCCCTCTGTTTCTTGAAACCCTGGTCCATACTGCGTCCTGAACTATAAGCATTCCAAGATCCTTCAGTTCTGTTCCTAAGTCCCTTATGTCAAAGCATATGATTCTGTTATGACTGTCCACATTGGTCCTGTTGTTAAAATAATTCTGTGTTCCATGCACATGCAGAAGCATACTGTTCGCAAGGTGTGCAGCTTTCCTTTTGATAAGGTCGGCATACTCGCTGTTTGTTATGTAATCCGGCTCATAGTCTGTCAGAGCATTATACAGATCTTCCAGTGTCGGCATTTTTTCAGGCACAGGATCCTTGAAATATCCTTTATAGATTTCACTGAGGCAGTTATCTATAATTCCTCTTTCTTCGGATTCAAGTCCGTACTTGGCATCAACCATACATTCACACAATGTGAGCACAAATACCGATTTAGTTTTTAATGCATCCTTATCATTTTCAAACCTTGAATCTATATCCAGAGGGTTCAGATAATCTGCAGAGTTTGTGGCTAGCTTAACTACAGTTCCGCCAAGAGATTCAACCAATGGGAAATACTCGCCTTCAGGATCACAGATGATTATGTCATCATCCGTATTTGTAAAAACGCTGTATATCTCCCTTTTGGCAGCAAAGGATTTTCCGGATCCCGGAATACCTATTATTAGGCCGTTAGGGTTTTCAAGCTGTTTTCTGTCAGCAAGGATAAGATTTTTCGAATACTTATTTAAACCGTAATAGATAAAATCTCCATCCTGCATCAGTTCATAAGTCCTGAACGGTGCTAATATTCCTGCGTTATTTGTTAGCATAAGCCTTGGCTGATTCAACTCACATATACCTATCGGAGCAGATGCATTTATTGCTACCTCCTGAGAATATTTCAAAGGATATACTGTACATCCGATACCCTTGAACTTGGAAAAAACTTTATCGTGTATGTTATTCACTTCTCTTTTGGTCTTTCCAAATGCGGTCACAAGGAACGTTGTCCTGATGAGCTTCTGATTTGATTCGTTCAGATTTCTTAGTATTTCCTTTGCATTTTTCTCTTCCTCGACAACCTTGCTTGAAATGATGTCACTATCAACACCTGCATCAAAAGCCTTTTTCTGCTGATTCATCTTTGCTGATTGGGAATTAATAAGAGCCTCCCTGGTTATCTTTAGTGCTTCGGAAGGATCTAATGTCTGCATATGTATAGATACCGCAAAGCACTCGTTGATATCAGCAAGCGATTCAATCATGGTTTCATCCACATTCGCACAGGTAAACTCAAGATATCTGGTACTCATGCATTGTCCCTCGGTCTTTACAAGTCCTGCTTTCGAAAAATCCATCTTTCGAGGGACAATATAATCCTTAAAACCATCCCCCGTTTTTTGCATATCTTCATATGAAAAGCCAAACCTGCCTATCTTGTCCTGATTGAAAAATTCATACATGAGCTTCATTCTTTCAGTTCCGTCAAGGATTTTTGCCTGACTTCCGATATCGGCAAGATTCCCTATTACTTCCTCTGCCTTCTTTATAAGCTTATCCCTTGCTTCCCAGATATTTTTAGCCTTCTGCCCGATAATGAGGTATCTGTTTTTTACGATGCCGTTAGTTGATTTTACAAACAGGTTTTTAAGGATTTGCGTATTTTCCTTTCTGATAAAATC
>JAEEKN010000360.1 GCA_016282435.1 Lachnospiraceae bacterium
ATAAACTGAAAGAAAAAGGGATCAGCTGTATATTTAACACCCATTATCCGAAACACGCGCTCCAAAAAGCCGATTGCTCCCTGATTCTGGGTGGGGAAAAGCCGTATTTCGGAAAAACGGATGAAACTGTAAATGAAAAAACTATAGAAGCGGTATTCGGGGTAAGAGCCGTGATCAATGAGATGGAAGTTGATGGTGAAGTGATAAAAAATATCGTTCCGTTGTACGTAACTGAGAAACATATGGTTTGACGAATTTGTTGTGTTTGTTTTATGGGCTGACATTTGCGGCTTTATACTAACTCCTGCTTGAGGGGAAATTAGTTTCGGATCAGTCCGATAAGTGCCTGCAAAAAGAGATACCGGTTTATATGCTTATAGATTAGTTTAACATGAAAAAGGAGAAAACAAGATACATCTTGTGGTGAATGATATGAAAAAAATAGCGATATACGGAAAAGGCGGAATAGGTAAATCCACAACGGTATCAAACGTAGCTGTAGCCCTGGCACAGGAAGGTTATACCGTAATGCAGATAGGATGCGATCCCAAAGCAGATTCTACACTCAGCCTCAGAAGAAACATATCCGTTACAGATGGAAATAAGGATACCGATAACAGTAATCCGGGAAAATCATACAGATCGAGAGCCGGTATAAAAACAGTACTCGATCTCATCAGGGAACGAGGAAATGACTTTAAACTGGAAGAAATGGCAGTAAAAGGATCGAACGGAGTCATCTGCGTTGAAGCAGGAGGGCCGACACCCGGAGTAGGATGCGCAGGAAGAGGAATAATTGCTGCACTTGACAAGCTCAAAGAAAAAGGAGCGTACGAAATATATAAGCCCGATGTAGTGCTTTACGACGTCCTGGGAGATGTGGTATGCGGCGGATTTTCCATGCCCATGCGTGCCGGATATGCTGATAAGGTATACATCGTAACATCAGGTGAGAATATGGCCATTCATGCCGCAGCCAATATAGCAATGGCAGTACAGAGCTTTAAATCCAAAGGCTATGCCGAACTTGGCGGACTTATCCTGAATCATCATGACGTAAAAAATGAGAACGAAAAAGTACTCGAACTGGCAAACGATTTTGAAACTTCTGTAATCGGAGAACTGACCAGAAGCGAAACCGTACAGGAGGCAGAGGAACTCGGAAAAACAGTAATGGAAGCATTCCCGGACAGTCCCATGGCAGAAGAATACAGGAAACTCGCAAGGAAACTTCTTGAGATGTAAACGGCCTGATTACTATCCTGATTAACAGTTTTGATTAACAAATCTTTAAAGTAGATGAGAACTACATTTTTAATTATAGTTTTGTCATTGCATTAATTAGTATTGTAAATGATAAAAGAAAGGAATATCCCGGTAATTAATGTTTGGTAACGTAAATAATTACAGATGAATTTGTAATAGTGTTCTCGAATATAGCATCGGGGGATAAATTCATATATGTTAAAAAAAATAGGAGAGCATGAAATAACAGAAAACGGCGCTGTTGTAAAAATGAGTGAAGCCGGATTCCCTGCTCCTTTTAAGGGAGGTCTCGAATATGCTTCACCTGCGAGAGGAACGTGGAATATAGTTCATACAGGTATGCTGATACCCGAAGCACATGAGATATTCGTATGCGCAGCCAGCTGCCTCAGGGGAGTGGTACTTACGGCAGCCGAGATGAATGCGCTCGACAGGTTTTCAACCGTGGAAGTAAAAGAAAACAACCTCTTGGAAGGCAATCTGGAAGAACTTCTGATAGACGGCGTGACTGATATCATAAACAAACTGGAAAAAAGACCTCCGGCAGTACTCGTATATACCAGTTGCGTTCATCACTTTACGGGATGTGACTGGGGAGTAATGTTCGGAACACTAAAAGAGCGATTCCCGGATATAGACATTGTCGACTGCTATATGAATCCCGCACTCAGGAAAAGCGGACTTACCCCGGACCAGATCATGAGAAGGCAGCTATACGCCCTGCTAAAAGAAAGGCAGCAGGATAAAAACACTGTAGCTATTATAGGAAACGACCTGCCTACAAAGAAGAATTCAGATCTGTATTCTATCCTTGAAAAAGCAGGTAAGACCATAAAAGAAATAACATCCTGTAAGATTTATGCGGAATATCAGGAGATGGCTGAAAGCAGTCTCTACATCACATATTATCCTGCGGCAAAAGCCGGCGGTGAAGCACTCTCAAAAAGACTTGGCGGTAAACACGTATATCTGCCGTACAGCTGGGATTATGATGAGATAACCGGAACTCTTAATAAACTGATAAAAGAATTTGAGCCGGAAGAAAATCAGAACGACACGGGTAAGACGAAAACAGAAGACTACGAAAAAATATTTGATGAAAAAATCTCAGAATGTGAAAAAGCATTTAAAGAAACTCTTGAACTGGTAGGAACAACTCCGATAGCGATAGATTACACATTCTGTCCCAGACCGACATCGGTAGCAAAGATGCTTCTCGCGCACGGATATAATGTGAAGAGGATATATCTTGACAGCTTCACCGGAGAAGAAAAAGAAGATTATGAATACTTAAAAGAACATTATCCGGACCTCGAATTATATGCGACCGTGGATGTAAAATCGAGATTTATGGCATCGGGAACGAGAAACAGCAGGTCGAATCAGGCAGAGATGAAAACATCCGGAAATGGTTCGGAAGCGAACGTGCCTGCTAGCGAAAAATGGCTGGCCATAGGACAAAAAGCAGCGTATTTTCTCGATACCGATTATTTCGTAAATGTAGTCGAAGGCGGAGGAATGTTCGGATTCGAAGCTGTAACGGATACACTGGAACTCATGCGTGACGCATACCTTAATCCTAAAAACATGAGGAGCCTGGTACAGATAAAAGGAATGGGATGCGGAGCATCGTTTTGTTACCGAGGAAACGCTGAAGGCGTTTTCGAGGTGACTTTGACTAAAATATCAATAAAAGGCAGAATATATGAGACAAACATCAGGATTTATATCAACATATTCAGCGGATACATTCGGGGTATGCTCCGCCCTGTACGAACTGGGCGGAATGGTGGTAATGCATGATGCTTCCGGATGCAATTCAACATATACCACACATGACGAACCCAGATGGTATGATATGGACAGCATGGTATATATATCGGCGTTGACCGAGATAGAAGCCATCATGGGTGATGACAGTAAACTCATAGAAGATATAGTGAGAGCAGCTGAAGAACTGCATCCACGGTTTATAGCCATAGCCGGAACACCCATACCTGCTATGACAGGATTTGATGCCGATGCCGCTGCACGCGTCATAGAAGAAAGAACGGGAATACCCTCATTCGGATTTACTACGACAGGCATGAAGTCATATGTGCATGGAGCAAAGCAGGCATTTGAGATGCTGGCCGACAGAATTGTAGAAGCAGGAAATAATAGGAATCAGAGTAAGAAGAAACGGCTTCATGAAGAATGTACCGATAGTCGTGACACAAAACAAACAAACCTGGAAAATGAAAACGTGTGGAGCAACCGGAACCTTTCTGTAAATATACTCGGTCTGACCCCTCTTGATTTTTCTGTAAACGGAAGTGATAAATCCATAGCGGAACACTACAGAAAAAAAGGATGCAGTATCATTTCGGGATGGGCTATGGGTTCCGATATTGAAGAAATCAAAAAATCAGCAGATGCCGATTTGAATATCGTAGTTTCCGAAACCGGGATCGGTGCGGCACAGCGACTCAAAGAAAAATTCGGAATTCCATTTCGTGTAGGAATACCTGTCGGCGGCGAGGATATAGATGTAACCGAGGAGTTTGAACAAAGCATAAAAAACACTCTACCTTGCGCAGTTTATCCGATTGAAAAAACAAATCCGGAAAGTACGGAAGAAATTGATAAAACAGAAATAATGATTTTGGGAGAGAGGGTAAATTCATTCTCATTCGCAAAATACATAAGTAAAAAAACAGGTAAAAAATGTATGGGATATGCCACTACGGATTCCGATGAAGACGAAATCGTGGAAATGATATCTTCATTAAAAAACCTCAAAGTAGTAATAGCAGATCCACTATTTAAGCCAATGCTAAAACTTGTAAAAACGCTTTCATTGGTGAATATACGGTTTATAGAATATCCGCATGAAGCATTTTCTGGGCGCTTGTATAGATCGCAAATCCCAAATATAATCAGTGACGTGAAAATGATTAGCAACATTTAAATCTACAGCACATTAACTTTTGACAATAACATAATTTTTCTGGTCATCTGCTTTAAGGGAAAGTTAATGAAGCAGCTGCATGAGGGTTTATAACAGATATTTTTGATGTGACAAAAAGAACAGTTCTTAATGTCATGTCACATAATTTATCAGGCAAAAATGTAGTAACCATTTATATAAAAAAAAGAAGATGCAGAGCATCATTTTGTTACCGAGGAAATGCAGAAGGCATTTTCCATTTCAATATATGTAGGAATTAGGGAGGCCGGGGCGCCGATACAGGATAAAACCATAAGCGCGCAGGAGATATGCTTTGGCTGCAAACGTATCGGAGCGAGGCAAAAATCGGTTATCCAAACCGATTTTTGAGCGTAGCACAAGTATGCCCGGCATCGGGCGGGCATACGATTGCAAGTGTCCGAAACAGAGATACGGATGCAGACATTAGCATATCCCTGCAGGTGCGATTCGGGTTTTAGAATGCATCGGCGCCCCGGCCTCCCGTAAAAAAATACAAATAACCAAACGAGGTAAACAGAAATGAAAAAAGTATTATCACTGATTCTGGTTTTAGCCATGACACTGAGCCTTGCGGCATGCAGCACATTACGTGAAGATGCAAAACCATCAGAAGCACCAAGAGAAGAAACCAAGCTTGACCCCAACGGAACCCACACCGTTACCGACCATGCAGGTAACCAGGTAGAAGTACCCAACACCATCAACCACATAGTAGTAGCAGACATCTACCCCATGGCATCCGTACTTGCCGTATTCTTTGACTCGGCAGAAAAAATAGTAGGAATGGCAGCACCCTGCATGAGCGCCGCTAAAAACGGACTGCTGGGAGAAATGTATCCCGAAATATTAAATGCCAAAACCGACTTTATCGACGGAACGAATGTCAATATCGAGGAACTCTTAAAGCTTAACCCCGATGTCGTATTCTACAGTGCAGGAAGCAAAGAAGAAGGCGAAGCATATAAAAACGCAGGAATCCCCGCTATAGCCATCTCACCCGGAAAATGGGGATACGATGCCATCGAAACACTCAATCAGTGGATAGACACACTGGTACAGATATTCCCTGATAACAATAAATCACAGATCGTAAGAGAATACTCTGAAAAAACATATAAGATGGTACAGGAAAGAGTAGCAGGCTTAAAGGACGAAGAAAAAGTAAAAGCATTCTTCCTGTTCCAGTATTCCGATTCAAACATACTCACCAGCGGCAAGAAATTCTTCGGCCAGTGGTGGTGTGATGCTGTAGGAGCAAAGAACGCAGCTGAAGAACTCGAAAACGATAACTCCGTAGCTGTAAATATGGAACAGATATATGCATGGAACCCCGAACTCATATTTATCACAAACTTCAACACAGCCACACCTGACGACCTCTACAATAACACTGTGGGAAACTATGACTGGAGCGTAGTTGAAGCTGTAAAGAACAAGAAGATATATAAGATGCCTCTCGGAATGTACAGAAGCTATACCTGTGGGGTAGATACACCTGTAACACTGCTCTGGATAGCAAAAACAGTATATCCGTCACTCTTTGAGGACATAGACATCACTGCAGAAACCAAAAAATATTATAAAGACGTATTCGGTATCACACTTACCGATGAACAGGCAGATAAAATATTCTCACCTGTAACCGATGCGGGAACAGGATTTGCCGGAAACGGGAAATAAAAAATCCACAAACAGCAGATGAAAGGAGCAGTACCATGGGATTAAACGACACTGTCAGAGCTGACAGAATACACATAGCATTTTTCGGGAAAAGAAACGCCGGAAAATCAAGTCTGGTAAACGCTGTAACCAATCAGGAACTTGCGATAGTTTCGGATGTAAAGGGAACTACCACGGATCCCGTATACAAAGCCATGGAGCTGCTTCCTCTGGGTCCAGTGGTGATGATAGACACACCCGGATATGACGATGAGGGAGAACTCGGAACGCTCCGTGTAAAAAAAGCCGAGCAGGTCATGAACAAGACCGATATAGGAGTTCTGGTAACCGATGCGGGAACAGGACTCACCGAGGAAGACAAGAATCTTGCGGAAAGACTGCAGAAAAAGAAAATCCCTTTTATAGTCGTATTCAATAAATCCGATATAGCAAACGGACTTTCGGCAGAAAATGAAAAAACCACAGACCCGGGAACCGGAAAAGAAGTACCGTGCATATATGTATCTGCTAAGAATAAAACCAATATCCACGAACTTCGTGAACTCATAGCTGCCACAAAACCCGAAACATCCGAAAAAAGACTCATAGGAGATCTGATAAAACCTTCGGACATTCTGGTACTTGTGATGCCGCAGGACGAAGCAGCTCCCAAAGGAAGACTCATACTTCCCCAGGTACAGATGATAAGGGATATACTGGATGAACATGCATTGTGCATCTCGGTACAGACCGAAGAAACCGCGAGAGCCATAGAAGCACTTAAGGAAAAACCGAGACTGGTGATTACGGATTCCCAGGTATTTAAAAAAGTAGCGGCAGCAGTACCTGAAGATATTCCGCTTACGTCATTCTCCATCCTTCTGGCAAGATTTAAAGGGTATCTCGACAGTGCCCTCAAAGGTGTTGAAGCCATAAAAGGACTCAAAAAAGGAGATAAAGTACTTATATCCGAAGGCTGCACCCATCACAGACAGTGCAACGACATAGGAACCGTAAAGATACCGAAGTGGCTAAAGGAAACATTGGGATTTGAAGTCGAATACGACACCAGTTCCGGTACAGAATTCCCCGAGGACCTGAGCCCTTACAAGGTCGTGATCCATTGCGGAGGCTGCATGCTGAACGAGAGGGAGATAACCTATCGTGTAAAATGCGCCGAAGACCAGGGTGTACCGGTAGTAAACTACGGAATACTCATAGCATTTCTTCAGGGAATACTCGAGAGGGCCGTCGGACCGCTTGGAAAATAATGATTGCATTTTCACACTCGTTGTAGTATTATGTTACCGAGGAAACGCCGGAAGCGTTTTCGGGGCGACATTGACTATTAAGGATTGATGAGGGTGTAGAGTATGGGTAAACTGGTAGAAAACATAATGGAAAAAGTGGTAGAGGACAAGCTGAACCAGATGCTTCCTTCGCTTAACTGCTGTACGTGCAATATATGCAAGACTGATATTATGTGCTATGCACTGAATCGTATAAAACCCAAATATGTTTCAACCGATCAGGGTGCTCTGCTCTCGAGAGTGGATTCCGTTAGCATTACATACGGAACCGCAGTCATGACCGAGATCGCCGCAGGCGTTGAAATAGTCAGGAAAAATCCTCATCACAATTAATACTGAGTTGTTACAGGCATACCTTAGGGTATGCCTTCTTTTTGAAAATACTACTTGCCAAAAAATCAAAAGTATGGTAGAATTCACACTGGTCAGAGTTTTTCTTGATCGCTTTTATCTGAAACCGGGTATTGGATTCATGGTTTTTCGTTTTGTTCCCCGTATGATTTTTATATAAGAATGGAGATATACTTATGGATTACAGTCACATGACAGCTGCCGAATTGCGCAATATTGCCAAGGAAAAAGGAATAAAGAAGACTTCTTCTATGAAAAAGCAGGAACTTTTGGATGCTTTGGAGAATCTTGAAAAAGAACTCGCAGCCGCAGTTTTGGAACTTGAGAGTGCAGCCGACTCACAGAAGGAAGCAGCAGAGAGTGAGTCTGCAGGTTCTGACAAGGCAGAAAGCGGGGATGCTGAAAACGAAGGCACCAAATCTGAAGGGACCTCTGAAGATGAGGCTTCTGACGGAGAAGCATCGAACGCTGAAGGCATGGGAACAGAGAATGCTGAAGGCGAGCAGAAGACCTACGCCACACCTTTCAGAAAAGATCCCAACGCCCTGTTTGTAAAAGGAGATATAAAGGAAGGTATTCTGGAGATATTACCTGAAGGATTCGCATTTATCAGAAGTGAGAACTTCCTTCCGGGCGAAAGCGACGTATATGTATCACCTCAGCAGATCAGACGTCTCTCACTCCGTACCGGTGATATTATCACAGCCGTTACAAAAGACCGTATGCAGGGAGATAAGTTCAACGGTATGCTCTATGCGAAGGAGATAAACGGCCAGCATATCAATAACGCTGTAGGAAGACCCTGGTTTGAAAAGCTTACACCTATTTTCCCTCACGAAAGACTGAGGCTTGAAACACCCGGATGTAAGCCTGCGATGAGGATCATGGATATCCTTTCACCCATAGGTAAAGGACAGCGTGGTATGATCGTGTCCCAGCCCAAAGCAGGTAAGACCACATTACTGAAGCAGATAGCGAACGCCATCATAGCGAATAACCCCGAGATGCATATGATAATCCTTCTTATCGACGAGCGTCCCGAGGAAGTTACGGATATAAAGGAATCAATCCAGGGTGAAAATGTGGAAGTTATCTATTCCACATTCGATGAACTGCCCGAGAACCACAAGAGAGTATCGGAGATGGTTATCGAGCGTGCCAAGAGACTCGTGGAACAGAAGCGTGACGTTGTGATACTTCTTGACAGTATCACGAGACTTGCACGTGCATATAACCTTACATGTACAGCCAGCGGAAGAACCCTTTCGGGCGGTCTCGATCCCGCAGCGCTCCATATGCCCAAAAAATTCTTCGGTGCAGCCAGATGTATGAGAGAAGGCGGAAGCCTTACTATCCTTGCTACTGCGCTCGTAGAGACCGGAAGCCGTATGGACGATGTAGTATTTGAGGAATTTAAAGGTACCGGTAACATGGAACTGGTACTTGACAGGAACCTCTCTGAGAAGAGAATATTCCCGGCTATTGATCTTCCGAAGTCCAGTACCCGTCGTGACGACCTTCTGCTTACCCAGGAGGAATCCGAGGTGAACGAGATTATCAGGCATGCATTCAATTCCGCACGTTCCGAAACAGCTGTTGAGAAGATCATCAACCTCTTCGCGAGAACCAAAAACAACAAAGAATTCTGTGAAATCGTAAAGAAAACAAAACTTATCTGATAATTTGCGTAAAAACAGAAAATATTTGTTCGTGAGAATTTAAAATACATATTGCATTTAAATGATTTTCATGCTATAATCATTTTCACTGTGTATCCATGAGGAAAATCAGTAAAAGAGACGAGTGAGGTGAAAACAATGAGAGAAGATGTACAGCCTACATATTATCAGGCAAAGGTTACATGCAACTGCGGCAATGAGTTCGTGACCGGTTCGACAAAGAAGGAGATCCACGTTGAAATTTGTTCAAAGTGCCATCCGTTCTACACAGGACAGCAGAAGTCAGTTCAGGCTCGTGGTGCTATTGATAAGTTCAACCGTAAGTATGGTCTTGCAAATAACTAGAATTTATCATTGATGACAAAGGTTGAGGTTATGAGGTAGCCTCAACCTTATATTTTTATGAATGAAGAGTGGGAGGAAGTCGCATGAAGCGTACATCGAAGATAGGCGGACAGGCCTTAATGGAAGGCGTTATGATGAAGAACGGCTCCCATTATGCATGTGCGGTCAGAAAGCCTGACGGAACCATAGAAGTTGACGATCAGCGAACGGTATCGCTTGGAGATAAATACAAGTTTTTCAGACTGCCCATAATCAGAGGTATGGTTACCTTTGTTGAATCCCTTAAGATAGGTATAAAAACACTTACATGGTCTGCAAGCTTTTTTGAGGATGAGGAGGAAGACTCTTCAAAATCTAAAAATGATGACATAAATGAGGATACTGTATCCGAGAATGATGACTTGAGAGAAAGTGCGGTCCAGTTTACAAAGCACGTGAAAAAAGAAAAGACTGCAGCAGAAAAGCGTAAGGAAGGACTCATGATGGGTCTTCTTGTCATGCTGTCGATAGTATTTGCGGTAGGACTTTTCATGCTGCTTCCGTATTTCATATCCACGTTACTGAAGAAGGTTATCACATCCACACTGCTGCTTGCCTTTATAGAAGGCGTTATCAGAGTGGGACTGTTTGTGGGTTATGTGGCTGCCATCTCATGCATGAAGGATATAAAGAGAGTATTTATGTATCATGGTGCCGAGCACAAGTCCATAAACTGTGTAGAGAGCGGCATGGAACTGAACGTTGAGAACGTAAAACTCTGCTCTAGAGAGCATAAAAGATGTGGAACCAGTTTCCTTCTGATAGTTATGGTGCTGAGTATTCTGTTCTTCCTGTTTATCAGATTTGACTCCACCATACTCATGATAGTAGCGAGACTCCTGCTGATACCCATCATAGCGGGTGTATCCTATGAGTTTATCAGAGTTGCAGGTAATACGGACAACAAGATCATCGGAGCACTGAGCAAGCCCGGTATGTGCCTTCAGAGACTTACAACACGTGAACCTGACGATTCCATGATAGAATGTGCCATAGCTTCTATCGAGGCAGTATTTGACTGGAGAGCTTTCCAGGCTGATGTACGGGCTGAAGAAGAGGCAGAGCTCGAGAAGAAGCGTGAGAAGCGTGAAAAGAGAAGCAAGGAACGTGACGAAGAGATGCGTCGCAGGATGGAAGCCAAGGGTATCGTAGTGGAAGAAATGTCCGACGAAAAGATAAAGGCTATCGATGCAGAGGCTGACAAGCTCGTCAACACCGAAATAAAAGAAGAAGAACATGCGGAAGAACTGGCAAAAGAAGCAGCTGAAAAGGCCAGAGCATTTGAAAAAGAACTGAAAGAAGAAAAAGAAAGACAGAAAGAGCTGGAAAAGAAGGCTCAGGAAGAAAGAGAAAAAGCTGAAAAAGAAGAGGCGTTAAAGGAAGCTGCCGAAAAAGCAAAAGCAGCTGATGCGAAGAAGCAAGAGTCCGATAAGGAAGATAAGGATACAGATAATAAAGATAAGGATTCCGATAAGAAAGAAGCCGACAAGAAGGATTCCGAGAAGAAGGATTCTGATAAGAAGGGATCCGGAAAGAAAGACTCCGGCAAGAAAAATCAGGATAAGAAAAAGGCTGATAAAAAAGAATCAAGTGAGAAAAAATCAGATGATACAAAATCCGATGAAAAATCCGATGAAGAAAAGTCAGAGGAAGAGCGCCTGAAAGCTGAAAAAGAAGAACGTGAAAAGGCTATGGAGAGAGCCATAAAGAACGGATACAAACCGGTAGCCGGAAGACTCGATACACCGGAAGACGAAGACGAGGATGACGATGTCTTAAACGCCCTCAATAAGTTCTTTAAGAAGTGATCCTGCCTGTTTAAGGAGACCTAAAGATGTTATATTCGGAAGCCAAAAAGAAAGCAGCCGGAATATTGATGGAAGCCGGGGTGGAAGAAGCCGGAGTTGATGCCGAATATCTGCTCCTACAGGCTTCGGGATATAACAGAAGCACGCTGTTTATGAAGCTTTTTGAAGAGATTCCGGATGAGGTCCTTCAAAAATACCATGAACTCATAGACCGCCGCGCTACGAGGGAACCCCTGCAGTATATCCTGGGGAACCAGGACTTTATGGGGTATATGTTTATCGTTACCCCGGATGTTCTGATACCCCGTTTTGATACGGAAGTACTGGCAGAAAATGCCATAAAAAGAGCAGAAACTGCAGCCCGGGACCGGGACTCCTTTAGGATCCTCGATCTGTGTACCGGAAGCGGATGTGTCGCAACATCCGTAGGTTTGGAACTTGCAAAAAACAGTGTGGCACTTGGCAGAAAAATAAACATAGAAGTGACGGGGGCCGATATCTCGGAAGCTGCCATTGATGTAGCCAAAAAGAACTGGTCCGTAAATTACGATGAACTTACGACCACAGGATTAAAGGATGTATTGGTAAATGCTCGGTTTATCATCAGCGACCTGTTTGGTTCGGTAGAAGGAAAGTTTGAAATTATCACCGCGAATCCCCCCTATATTGTTAGGGAAGAGATACAAACCTTAAGTCCCGAGATTACCGAACATGAGCCGCATCTGGCCCTTGACGGCGGCGACGACGGGATGGATTTTTACAGGAGAATCTGTATGGAAGCTCCACGTTATCTCGTATCGGGAGGCAGGCTCTTAATGGAGTTTGATGATGCGGAAGCGGAACCCGTGGCAGAGATGATGAAGGAAGCAGGTTTTGAAGATATAGAGATCTACAGGGATCTCGCAGGACTCCGCCGTGTTGTGGAAGGAGTCATCAGAGAGGAAAAATAAATGTTCGATAAATTGGAAGATCTTGAGAGGCG
>JAEEKN010000361.1 GCA_016282435.1 Lachnospiraceae bacterium
AGTTTCTTTATACCAGAAGCTCTCTACTCCTATTTCTTTTGCCTCTCTGATATTTTCGGGATCCACATTCGATGTCACAATTATAATCTTCGTGGAAGGTGAGAGTTCCCGTATCTTCCGCGCCGCTTCCAGACCGCTGATCCCGGTACGCATCACTATGTCCGAAATACACAGGTCTGCCGTGTCATGCTTAAAATATTCCACGAGATCCGAAGCTTCCGGAAAGCTGCCCACCAATTCATATTTATCCGAGTCTTTTATGATATATTCAAACAAATTCTTAGAGGTTTTCTCGTCATCTGCTATCACTACTTTATATGCCATGTTTTCTCCTTTCTCTATAAAACGATGCTCCTCGTCTCCTTTAAGTCCGGACTTGAGCCCCACCCGAAAACAAAGATTCATCCACTTAAGCGGCATCATTAAGAGGAATTGATTTACGTTAATGAGTTTAGTTTCAAGTATTTAGTACGCATTTGAGTACTACTCCGTTTACATTTTCGACATACAGCTCTCCGCCTTCGGATTCTAGTTCACACCTCAGATTCTTGAGACCGCCCTTTTCTTCTATATTTCCGGCAGGAGCAGTACCGTTATCTCTTATCGTAATGCATATCCTGTTTTCTTTTGTGCTATTACGCATTTGAGTACTATTTACATTAACACCTATTTTTCCCTGTTCAGCCCATTCATCTGCAATCTCACCGTTTCTTTCAACAGTATGACCGGAAAACATTTGCATCTCATTAGTACTCATTTGCATACTAATATCAACATATATTTTATCAGCGCCCGCATGACGTGCAGAATTGAGCAAAGCACAGCTGATGGCAGATACCGCCAGGCTTTCCCGTTTTCCTCCTTTGGGAAGCTCCCCGTTTATCACTATTTCCATGTCAAGGAGCCTGGCCTGTGTAAATACATACTCATAATCCCTGCGCCATTCATCGGGATCCGCATGAGAAAACATGTATATCTGTTTCTTGAATTCCTCTATTGTTTTTCTGAATTCTTCGGGGTCCTTTTTTTCAGCCTTCAGATAACGTCTCGCCATAAGGCTTATCCTGCCGAGATCATCATGAACCTTCGTTTTTGCATTCAGGACTTCTTTCTCTATAGCAGCTTTTTTCGTCTCTTCAAACAGATTTTTAAGCTTCAGGTTCATCTCTGCGAGCCTCTTGTTCTTCTCCACCAGCTCGCATACGAGACTGTATTCCTCTGTCACATCGGTAGCTATGATCTCCTTTATCGTACCGTATGCTGAAGTTTCTGTTTCGATACCCTCAAGTTGTATTTCCTTTTCGGTAAAATTGTATACATGTCCGTCCGGAAGTCCCGCGATATGTACCGATTCCTCCACCTCTTCGGTTTTTTCTTCCAAAAACTTCTCTATGGTCTCACCATTTGATATTCCTCTTCCGATAAATCCTGAACATATCCTGCTCATGGTTTTGTTGATCAGCTTTATCTGCCCGTCAGGATAATAGCAGCATATTCCGGCCGGAAGTTCATCCACCGCCGCCTTTACCGACAGCCCTTGAGGTCTGCTCCCGCCATGCCAGCGGGCATTTATGAAATTGATAATAAACGATGCGGTAAGAGCCGGTATTCCTATAAATACAATACTCGCAGAAACGCTTTTTGCATCCTCCGGCAGGAACTGCAGGATCACACATCCCGCTATAAAAATGATCCCATATATTATCCTGTTGACCTTTTTAAGTTTTGTACAGAACCCCAATACAAAATATCCAACAGAAAAAACAGATATCAAAAACACTAACATAAACAGCAGGAATTGAATATTTAAGGGGATTACGATATCTTTCATGATGCCCTACCCCCTATTCTTAATGTGACAACCGAAGTATCTTCATCCTCGTCAATCTCAATGCGTGATGAGAATTCGTTACTCTTTTTCCAGCTTCCCGGTCTGCTGAACACCTCAAATATATCTCCACCCGATGCGGATCCTATATTCAGCATCAACCTTTCTTCCAGTTTCTGTACGCCGTTTGTTTTGGAATTTCCATTCGGAGCGCCCATCTCAAGATTCGGAACAACCGAGAAGTTTACAAAGATACCTTTTATGTCAGTTATATATTTCTCCATCAGTTTTTCAAAAAAATCATATGCTAAAAACGCCTGACCTGATGGAATCATAACATCCAGAAACGGTTCTATATATGCCGGTATGCCCAGTTCCGAAATCGCTTCGATAGTTTCTCTGATACAAAAATACAGTTCATCAGACGGTATAAATTCCTTTCCGTCCGCTACCAGAAAAAGATTAAAACGACGTTTTACATAAATACACATGACTGTAGCCCGGAGCAGGCTCTCATCCGTAGCCTCATCCAGAAGCTTCATGATACTGTCAATCTGAGGTTTAAGTATAGGAACCACACTGTCATACAGCCTGTTCTGTGCTTCTATAGATGCTCTCTGAAGTTTTATCTCCGACTCCTTTTGGATGATATCATTTTCACCTTCAAGTTCTATAGACGCCGCCTTCAGTTCCCGGCTAACCTTCTCTATACCCGATATATCGGTGAGCCACGCTGTGATCCCTTCATCATTTCTGACTGCTTTCATCACATACCCGTCCCTCACGGGAACCGGTTCCTTTAGTGACCTCATGATTTCAGAAGATGTGATTCCCTCCATATCTCCCGATGTTTTGACTATATTTCCGTCCCCGTCCGCCATGGCTACATTCCAGCCGGCATTCTCGAACACGCTGTTGTAACCCGAATTGGACGGTATCAGCCCGATATGGATAGCCGCTTCACAGGTTCCGACAAACAGAAGAACGCTTACTTCCTGGATCAGATACAGCCTGATCCCGAAAATTTCCAGTGAGTTTCCTCCGTTTGCATAATATGCTACATACATGATAAAACCTATGGCAAATACGATTGCCGGAACATACCATCTCTTCCTGCAGCCCGACACACGGCATTTCCTGATAAGTACTCCAAAGGCTGATAACGACAAAGTAATCAGCCAGACAAAAATGAAATACCACAGAACTCCATATGTTGATTTTGTCCCGCCCGTCTCTGAATACTCTATCCTAACAGCCCCGTGATGGATATCATTTGTAAAAACTGATACAATCAATAAGGAAGCTATAATCCTTATGATATTTTTTATTAATTTATTCTCAGACCTGGCCTCTTCCTTTGTTTTTCCTGTGGATATAGACATCAGGAATCCCATGAGCGGCAGTACGATAAACGGGATATAATATCCGTACCAGAGATATCTGCCGAGGACCGGATATTCATCAGTGGTATAATACCTCATAGTCCTGAATAAAAACAAAAGAACCAGCATCACTCCGCCCATCAGAAGATAGTGACGGATACTGTCCTGCACAATATTATGCTTAACACGGACCATCCATACTATGACCAGTCCTACCCAGCATACGGTCCCGATGTATCTTTTCGGAAACAGATCGGACGGTATCAGACCTAAGATAAATATCGCTATCGCAAATACAAGGAGGACTTTTGTAACGGTTTCTGTTTTTTTCATATAAAAAATCCTCCTTTCTTTTCCTAGAAAAAATTGTTATACCCTTCCGAATAACGGATTACGGAAGAATATAACAATTTACTTTCTGTATTTTTTCCCAATAAAACCTCAATCTCCGGGCAGATATCTTACCAGAGTGTGTATGAACTCTTCTTCAGGGTCGGTGTTGGAATATATCAGCTTTTCGTAAGAATACCCTTCTCTGTTCTTGTAGCTTACCAGAGCCATAAAATGCTGCTTGTGAGCCGCTATCATATGTATTCCTTCATATTCACCGGCCCTATCCTTTGAAGCAATATCTTCGTCATCGGCTGTTGAATAGATCAGTACATCATCACCGTATATCTTGTCATGATCCTTGGTTACAGTAAACCAGTGTCCGTCAGAGGATACATTTATAGGATCTGAACCGTACTGCCCCTTGGAAGATGCTGAATCCCTCGAAGCATTTACCGTTACTTTTTTAGCGGATTTTTTACTTTTGCCGTTCAGCTTTATCGACTTTGCGGCACCCTTTTTCCCGTCAAAATTATTTCCGCCTTTTATCTCGTTGTAATAGATCCTGGAATCCGTAACAGTGAAGCCGCCCCAGAACTTGTCTATAAGAACCTTCTTCTTTTTTCCGTCAAGAGAAATCCTGTAAAGTCTCGAACCCGTCACCGGGCTGTATGAGCCTTCTGCCAAGTCTGCTTCGGCATAGATATATTTTCCCTTAACAACCAGAGATGTAAAACCATATACCGGTCCGGGATTCTTGGCTATGGTCGATATATCTCCTGTAGAAATATCCAGACGTTTTATGGCGCCATCGGAAGGATCACAATAATAGATTTTGTCTCCCGCCGAGTACATGATACAAGACTTAAGTCCTTCAACTGTCTTCGCTTCTGCCCGGTACTCGTTAAGCTTCAATACTCCGAGCATGGTAAAAAGAGTGAGTGCCACTATCCATGCAGCTCTGATACTTTTCTTGAATATTTTCATGTTGTCCCTCCCGATTTAACTACACCTCATTCGACTGCTTCTAACTTTCAACCTCGGTCAAAGTCACCTCGAAAACGCCTTCAGCATTTCCTTGGTACCAAACCGATGCTCCAAATCTTCTCTGTTTTGTTATATATAGTATACTTCATGTCAGCTGTCCGCACATCCCCTGATTAAGGGATATTTATGCAAATACTACAGAAATAAATTCATATCCTTCTCTTGAAGCTTTTTCGATTTCTTCCCTGCCGGATACTATCTCGATATCCTCCGCACCTCTTTTTATCACTGCTTTTGAGTCATATATTTCATCATTATGCCTGGTATTTCCTGCAGATTCACCCAGGAGTCTGGCAGGTGCTAAAAGTATACGGGGTGCAAACTTGCTCTTCAGCTCTTCGTTATCAGTCTTGTTCTTGTCGAAGTTTTCGTCAAGCCCGCCCTGTGACAGGAGGTCTTCATACTTTTTCTTCTCATTGATCAGAACCTCAGCCAAAAGCTCCGGTTTCGTATAGGTTGAATCCAGAACCAGATCGTAGTTGTTCATATTGAAGTAATCAAGCCCGTATATCTCCTTGTACCTCACATCTTCGGTCCGTGCTCTCTCTATAAGGTTGACCTTGGCTTCTTCCTGGGACTTGTATTTCTCCACATCCCCGCGTTTGTCATCATTAAATACACGTCTGGCAGCCTCATCGATACCCACCGAGAGGAATACCTTAAATGACTTTTCAGCAAAATGCCATGCAAGTCTCGAGTCAAAGAAAAGTTCCTTGTCACTGTTCTTCGAAAGCTCTGTCACCTTTTCATCGATGATATTGTCATATGAATGATCCTGCTGCATCAGCTTGTTCATCTCAAGAACCGTCAGGCCTCTCTCCTCTGCAAGTTCACGCTGTATCTTTCCTGTCGAATATATGGTATACCCGAATTTCTCTGCCATAATCTTTGCTATGGTTGACTTTCCGCTTCCCAGATTCCCTGTAAGTGTAATATGCATAATAGAACCCTCCTTTTGCTAAACGAGCCTCAATTTTCGTTAACCCTGTTAGATTATGCTACCATAAATCCGCTTAAAATTCAATATTTTTCTGTGATGATTCACTAGCTCATGATTTACCAACTTACGATTCACTAACTCATGATTCACTAACTCATGATTCAGTTTTGTCTTCCAACATTTTGACCCTGCAAAACTAAAAAACAGACACCCTCACTTTTTTAGAAGGTGCCTG
>JAEEKN010000006.1 GCA_016282435.1 Lachnospiraceae bacterium
CAGAAACGTGCTGAAGGCTTCAGTACAGAAGCAGAGGTTTATCCCGAGGGTAACAACAGAGTTACAGTAGCTATCCCCGATGTTACCGATGCGGATGCTGTACTTGAGAAGTTAGGAAAAGCAGGAAATATTTACTTTATATATGGTAAGAGTCCCAGCGGCAATGAGAACATTGCTTATGATGCTGAAGGTAATGCCGTACTTACCAGAACCATGGAAGAGATCATCGCCAACGGTGATGTTGTAGTAGACGGTAAGGATATCGCTGATGCACAGCCCAAGATGTATCAGGATCAGTACAGCGGTGTTCAGTATGTTGTAGCACTTACATTTAATGCAGAGGGTGCTTCGAAGTTCGCAGAGGCTACAAGATATGCATATACATATGTAAACACCGGTTCACTTGAGAACATCATCGCTATCGTATACGACGGCGAGGTAGTATCAGCGCCCCGTGTTTCTTCAGTCATAGATCAGGGCGAGGCTCAGATCCAGGGACAGAAGGATATGGATGAGAGCAGAATACTGGCTACTACCATCAGAGTAGGTGCCCTTCCTCTGGAACTTTCAGTTTTAAGATATTATGTAGAAGGTGCACAGCTTGGTGAGAACGCACTTGACACAAGCTTGGTAGCAGGTGCTATCGGAATCCTTCTTATTATATTATTCATGATAATCATGTACAGAATCCCCGGTGTGGCTGCATCACTTGCACTTTTATTCTACATCGGTCTCATGGTTATCTGCCTTAACCTCTTCGAGGTTACACTTACCCTTCCCGGTATCGCAGGTATCATACTTTCAGTAGGTATGGCGGTTGATGCGAATGTCATCATCTTTACCCGTATCCAGGAGGAGATCGGAACAGGCAAGACCATCCGTTCCAGTGTAAAACTTGGTTTCAGCAAGGCTCTTTCAGCTATCGTTGACGGTAACGTTACTACCATCATTGCTGCCATCGTGCTTTACTTCTTAGGATCGGGTACTGTAAAGGGCTTCGCTCAGACACTTGCCATCGGTATCATCCTTTCGATGATCACAGCTTTGTTTGTTACAAAGTTCATCCTGAATGCTTTTGTAAATCTAGGTGCAGAGAAGGTTGGCTGCTTCGGTGAGAAGAAGGGCTACAAGAAGATGAGGATCATCGAGAACTTCCCCAAGTTTGCAGCTATCTCAGGTGTAGTTATTCTTGCGGGAATCGTAGCTATCGTTATCAATGTTTCATCCATAGGTGCTCCGTTTAACTACGGACTTGATTTCTCAGGCGGTACAGCTACCACATTTACCATGGATGAGGCACTTCCTTCAGATATCAATACTCAGCTTGATGAAAAGATCAAGGCAGAGATTGGTGAGAGCCCCGTTATTTCAACAGTTGAAGATTCCAAGATGGTTACTGTAAGAACCAAGGAACTTTCAACAGAAGACAGAGCAAAGCTCATCACACTTATTACTACAAACTATCCTGTACAGCAGGAGAATATTACTACCGAGAGTGTCGGCGCTACAGTCAGCGGCGAGATGAAGAAGGATGCGCTTATCGCGGTTATAGTGGCTACTATCTGTATGCTGATCTATATCTGGTTCAGATTTAAAAACATCAGATTCGGTCTTTCATCAGTTATCGCGCTTGTACATGACGTACTCGTAGTTATCACGGTTTATGCTATAGCAAAGGATGCTATCTCCGTAGGTAACACCTTTATAGCATGTCTGCTTACGATAGTAGGTTACTCGATCAATGCTACCATCGTTATCTTCGACAGAATCCGTGAGAACATGGCAGAAAAGCTTTCAAAAGAGACTATTACCGATGTAGTAAACAAGAGTATTTCACAGACCTTTACCAGAAGTATCTATACATCACTTACTACACTTATCACGGTTGTGCTTCTTGCCATCCTTGGTGTTTCGTCAGTTCGTGAATTTGCTATACCGCTTATCGCAGGTATAGTTGCCGGTGGATTCTCATCAGTATGTATCGCAGGCGGCGTATGGCATCTTTTACAGAAGAAGACAGGTTCAAAAGAGTAATTAATCTATGAGCAGTAAAAATGAAATCTGGAGCGTATGTAATAAATCCGGTGATTTCTCATTTATTATGAATTCATTCGGCGTCACCGCCTCTACAGCAAGACTTCTGATCAACAGAGGAAAAACTACCCGGGAAGATATCAGGGAATACCTGTATCCGGATGAAAGTATGTTGTATCCTCAGAATGGGATCAGGAACCTTACGGAGGCGGCGGACGTCATAGATAAAAAGCTTTCGTCACATTCCAGAGTGAGGGTTATAGGGGATTACGATGCCGACGGCATAATGTCCACTTTTATTCTTACCGATGCGCTAAACAGGATAGGGGCGGAAGCTGATTTCTATATTCCGGACAGATTAAAGGACGGATACGGGCTGAATCCTGCTATGATCGATATGGCAGCGGATGCGGGAGTGGATCTTATCATTACCTGCGACAATGGCATAGCGGCTACCGAGGCAGCCTTAAAGGCAAAAGAAAAAGGGATCACGCTTGTTGTTACAGACCATCATGAACTTCCGGAGATGCTTCCGGAAGCTGATGTGATAGTGGACCCTAAACACCCGGATGACACATATCCCTGTAAAAACATCTGCGGAGCTGTAGTGGCAGCGAAGCTTGCAGCGGAGCTTTTGGAGAGGAGAGGTCTGGTTCAAAAAGGGACCGGAAGTCTAAAGTATCTTGAATTCATGGCTATAGCCACGATTTGTGATGTTGTGCCCATGGAAAGTGAAAACAGAACGATAGCTTCTCTGGGACTTAAAATTCTCAATGAAAGATATTTGTCTCTAAAAGGAAACAGAACCGATCTGAACAAGGGCTTAAAAGCTCTCATAGATGTCTGCGAGATAAAAGGAAAAATATCCGACTATACCATAGGCTTTGTCATCGGACCGTGTCTTAATGCTACGGGCAGACTGGACCTGGCTTCAACAGCAATGAGACTGTTAACTTCGAAAAACGAAGAGGAAGCGCTTGGACTGGCACGTGAATGTAAAGAACTGAATGAAGCCCGCAAAGATATGACACTGAAAGAGACCGAAAAGGCTTTTGACATGCTCGATAGTATTTCGGACCTTGACAGGGTTCTGGTGGTTGAACTTCCGGAATGCCACGAATCCCTGGCAGGAATTATCGCAGGAAGGATCAGGGAAAAATACTTAAGACCCGCATTTGTTCTTACTAAAGGGAAAGAAGGCATGAAAGGCTCGGGGCGTTCGATACCCGGCTACAACATGTTTGAAGAGATGCAGAAATGCGCCGATCTCTTTACAAAATTCGGCGGGCATCCTATGGCAGCGGGTCTGAGTCTTCCGGAAGAATCTGTAAAAACCTTTAGAAAACGGATGAATGAAAACTGTACCCTTACGGAAGATGATATGAAGAAAAAGGTTCTTCTCGATGCAAAAGCGGCTGTCAGCTGTTTTGATGAAAAGGGGATAGAAGAGCTGGATCTGTTTTCACCGTTCGGACAGGGGAATCCCGCTCCCATTTTCGGGGACACGAATGTGAGTCTCTTAAGGCTCAGGCGTATAGGAAAAAATAACAACTGGCTAAAGATGACCGTCAGGGATTCCAGAGGAGCTGTCAGTGAAGCCGTTTGCTTTAAGGATGCAGATGAAGTAATAAAAAACATTGAAGAAAAGTACGGACCGGCTCAGGTAGAACTTGCTTTTGCCGGTGGAAATACAGACATAAAGCTCAATATTAGCTATGTTCCCGAGATAAACGAATATAACGGGGCACGCAGCATTCAGATGAAAATACAAGGATTTTTGTTCTAAAACCTGTAAGGACCTCGTGGGACAACCGTTGTTACCTGGGGTTCCTTAAGAAATCAGAAAGAGAGATATAAAAATGTCAGATCGTGAGTACATAAAAGACAAAAAAAGAATAGTTATCAAGATTGGCTCATCATCACTTGTACATCCTGAAACAGGAAACCTCAATCTTGTGCGTATAGAGAAACTGGTACGTATCATAACAAACCAGTGCAATGAAGGAAAAGAAGTGGTCCTGGTTTCCTCAGGTGCTATCGCAGTAGGCGTAAAAGCGCTGGGACTTAACAAGAGGCCCGACCATAAAGCAGGAGAGCAGGCATGCGCAGCAGTAGGGCAGGCGAGACTCATGATGGTATACCAGAAGCTTTTTGCGGAGTATCTCCGTAATGCAGCACAGATCCTCATGACAAAAAATACCATGATAGATCCCGAGAGCCGTCACAATGCCCGCAGCACATTTGATGAACTGTTAAAGATGGGTGTAGTCCCAATCGTAAACGAGAATGATACCGTAGCTACCGACGAAATTGAGTTTGGTGATAACGATACCCTTTCGGCCATAGTAGCAGCACTTGTCCATGCAGATCTGCTGATACTTCTGACTGATAAAGACGGCCTCTATACAGACGATCCCGGAAAAAATCCCGATGCGAAATTTATCGATACCGTAGACGTCATCAACGATGAGATACTGTCCATGGGAAAAGGCCCAGGTTCAGGTGTAGGTACGGGCGGTATGTATACAAAGATTTCCGCAGCACGGATTGCCACCGATTCCGGTGCAGACATGGTAATTACCAATGCCGAAGATATCTCAAAACTGGAAGATGTTCTTGAAGGAAAACATGTCGGGACCCTGTTCAAGGCGCATAAAAATTCCGATTTCCATCTGATAGATTATATTTCACAAAATTAACTAAATGTATAAAAATACCGCAGTTCTTCAAACGACGGAACTGCGGTATTCTTTTATTCGTATTTTCTTTTTTATGAAAATAAGCCTTTAAAAGAGGACAAGCCCAACAGAGGGGGGAGGAGACTGCTGAGCTTAAAAGTTTATGAAAAAAATTATTTTGTAAAACCCTGACGGGTTTTGTTTTTCACTGAAATCATAATACACCATGATTATGAACTCCGTATGTTAAAAATATGAACATTTCGTTAATAATTATTGAAATATTTAAAATCTGAGAAAATAATTTTTTTGTTGATAAAAAATGAAAATTAGTATATACTATAACAAGGTATGCTTATGAAGATAGGTTGAAGCATTGTACGGTAAATCGTATGTTTAGGAGCGATAGATATGAATAATTCTGAGATCAGGGATATAAATCTGGCCGAATCGGGCCTTAGGAAGATAGAATGGGTCAGAAGAAACTGCCCGCTTCTATCGGGAATAAAAAAGGATGTCGAGAAAGAAAAACCTTTTGCAGGGAAAAAGATAGCGCTTTCGGTTCATCTGGAAGCAAAGACAGCTTTCCTGTGTGAAGTGCTAAAGAGCGGCGGAGCCGAGATGTTTGTCACAGGAAGCAATCCTTTATCCACACAGGATGACGTAGCGGCAGCTCTTGTTTCGGAAGGACTTGAGGTTCATGCATGGCACGGGACCACGCCTGAAGAGTACGAGAGACATATAGGCGCGGTTCTTTCGAATGATTGCAATATCATCATAGATGACGGCGGAGATCTGGTACATAAGCTCCATACAGAGCTTAAGGACAAGCTGAAGTATGTCATAGGCGGATGTGAAGAGACCACGACAGGTATCATCAGACTGAAGGCTATGGCTGAAAAGAATGAACTTGAGTTCCCTATGGTTCTCGTGAACGATGCTGATTGCAAGCACCTGTTTGACAACAGATACGGAACCGGACAGTCCGTATGGGACGGTATCAACAGAACCACGAACCTGATAGTTGCAGGGAAAATCGTTGTCGTAGCAGGTTACGGATGGTGCGGAAAAGGCGTGGCCATGCGTGCTAAGGGACAGGGCGCCAGAGTCATAGTTACCGAAGTAAATCCGGTACGTGCCATAGAAGCTGTCATGGACGGATATGATGTTATGCCCATGGAAGAGGCTGCGGCTTTGGGTGACTTCTTTGTAACTGTCACAGGATGCAGCGGCGTAGTTACCAAAGAAGCCTTCATGAAGATGAAGGACGGTGCTATCTGTTGTAACGCAGGCCATTTTGATGTTGAGGTTGATGTGGCATCTTTAAAGAAAATGGCTGTGGAGACTGCAGAGATGCGCAACAATATCATGGGATACAAGCTCGAGAACGGCAGATGGATATATATTCTTGCAGAGGGCAGACTGGTTAATCTCGCAGCAGGTGACGGTCATCCGGCAGAGATTATGGATATGAGTTTTGCCATCCAGGCTTTGAGTGCGGAGTATCTCGTTAAAAATGCGGGGAATATCAAAGAAAAGCTCATAAAGGTACCTGAAGAGGTGGATAGAGCCGTAGCACTTAGAAAGCTTGAATACCTCGGCAAGAAAATAGATGTTCTTACAAAAGAGCAGATAGAATACCTTGCACAGGGGCTGTAATCGGGTCTGATAACAAAACAGGATATTTATTCCGGATAGTATATAAGGAAAGGAAAAAGTCATGAATTTCAGTAAGATATTACAGGTAATGCCATTCATTCTGGCAGGTCTGATCGTTATTTTGATCTGCCTCATCGTGATAGGCGGTCTGGACAGCAACAGTTCAGGGGATAAAAAACAGGAAACAGCAGCAGAGGGCAATGAAACCACTTTAGCACCTACAAAAGAACCTGTTGACTGGGGCGCAAACGGCGATATCGCACCTACGGGCGAAGCAGATGATGACAATAATCAGACAGAAGTCGATGTAACTCCTACTCCCGATGAGGATCAGGAGGAAGTTGATATCACTCCTGCACCTACTGATGCTCCCGAACCTGACAATCAGGGAACAGACAATGAATTTGGATTTGTATTTACCGAAAAGCATGACTTTGTAGATACAAAGAACGGTGTAAACCTGAGAGCCGGCTGCTCGACGGATACCGAGATTGTTGCATATCTCGAGATCGGGAAGCGTCTGGAAAGAACCGGATACAATGCCGAGTGGACCAGAGTTATTTACAACGATATGGAATGCTACGTTTCCACTCCTCTGATCGTCAGAGTTGTAAACTCCATTGATGAACAGACAGAAGAACAGAACAATAACGGTAATTCAAACGAATACGGTTTCACATTCGAAGCAAAGTCCGACTATGTTGATACAAAGGATGATGTAAACCTGCGTTCGGGTGCATCGATAGAGACAGCCATAGCTGCATATCTCGAAAAAGGAAAGCGTCTTAAGAGAACAGGATATAATGCAGAGTGGACCAGAGTTGAATACGAAGGAAAGACCTGCTATATCGCAACACGCCTTATCGTAAAGGTATCTGCTACAGCTACCGATGAAGTTCAGGGAAATACAGAAACTACCGAGACACAGAACACTACCGAAAATAACGGTACAACCGAGACTCAGAATACTACGGAAAATGCTGAAAATACACAGAACACCGAAAATAATGAGACTACGGAAACTGCCGAAACAACAGAAAACAACACTGAGAACACTACAGAGACCGTTGCTGAAAATAATACCGAGGAACAGGGTACCTCTGAAGAAAATACCACAACCGAACAGGGAACTGCCGAAGACGGTAATACAGACGGTGGACAGGAAACTACAGAAACCAATAACACAGATACTACTGAAGACGCTACCGGAAGCACTCTTGCTTCCGGTGGAATATTTTTTGGCTCAGGTTCAGGTAAGCTTATCTGCATAGATCCAGGACATCAGACAAAAGGAAACTATAACACGGAGCCCGTAGCACCCGGTTCCTCAGAGAAAAAAGCCAAGGTATCATCAGGTACCAGCGGAAAAGCAACAGGACTTCCTGAATACAAACTGAACCTCACCGTTGCCATGAAACTGAAAGATGAACTGGTAGCGAGAGGCTATCGTGTAGTCATGACAAGAACCACGAATGATGTCGATATTTCAAATATAGAAAGAGCGACCATAGCGAATAACAATAATGTTGATGCTTTTATCAGGGTTCATGCCAACGGAAACGATAACACATCTGTTTACGGTATAGAGACTATATGCCAGACGAAGAACAACAAATATAACGGTGATATATATAATAAGTGTAAAAAACTTTCGGAATGTGTGCTTGACGGAATGGTAGACAGCACGGGCGGAAAGAAGCGTTATGTCTGGGAGACCGATACCATGAGCGGCATAAACTGGTCTAAAGTACCTGTGACCATCGTGGAAATGGGATATATGACCAATTCTGAAGAAGACAAAAAACTTTCCGATGAATCCTATCAGAAGAAAATTGTAAACGGGATTGCAAACGGAGTGGATAAATACTTTAAATAAAGGAGCCGGATATGAAATTTACAAAAATGCAGGGTTGCGGTAATGATTATGTATATGTGAACTGTTTCGAGGAAAAGCCCGGAAATCCCGAGGAGATAGCGATAAGGCTTTCAGACAGACATTTCGGCATCGGGGGTGACGGAGTTATATTCATACGCCCTTCAGAAGTGGCCGACTGTATGATGGATATGTATAACCTGGACGGCTCCAGAGGAAAAATGTGCGGAAACGGCATAAGATGTGTCGGAAAATATGCATACGATCACGGTATAGTACATGATACTGTGATAAAAGTAGAAACGCTTTCAGGTATAAAGACATTAAAGCTTTATCCTGGAAAAGACGGTAAAGTGGAATCAGTAGAGGTAGAGATGGGAAAGGCTGAGTTTACAGCATCAAAGATCCCGTTAAATACCGGACTCGTTAAAAAAGTATTGGGAAAAGAACCCGAAGACGGGAAATGCATAAAGGATTTTCCTATTGTGATAAACGGTAAAGAGCTTAAGTTTACATTCGTATCAATGGGTAATCCACATGCTGTGACCTTCGTAGATGATACTGCAAAGCTCGACATCACGGCTTTCGGTCCGGAAGCGGAAGTTCACGAGATGTTCCCTGAGAAGGCCAATATAGAATTTATCAAGGTAGTTGACAAAAAACATATTGACATGCGTGTATGGGAGAGAGGCTCGGGAGAGACTTTTGCCTGCGGAACAGGAGCGTGTGCCGCTGTAGTTGCATGTGTGGAAAACGGGCTCACTGATACGGAAGTGGAAGTAAAGCTTCTCGGAGGAATATTAAAGATAAAGTATGATAAAGAGAGCGGGGATGTGACCATGACAGGACCCGCAGTTGAGGTATTCTCGGGCGAGATAAAGTAAAAATTGTAAATATATGTTGATATAAGAGGACATCATGAAGGACTTTGTGAAAAAGAATATAAGAGCGATCTTCTTCCCTGTGCTGTTTGTATTTATGGAACTCTCATTCCATATTTATTATTTCGGAAGTTTTGATCTGTACATGCTGTTTGCTTCACTGTTTGCATTGGCATTCGGTTTCCTGGTATCTGCTGTTACAGGATTTTTCAGCAGAAAAGCCAATATCATCCTGGCATGGATATTTACGATAGGTACTGCCGTATTCTTTGGTCTGCAGACTGTATACGGGCATATATTTACCAAGTTCATATCACTCAGCTCTGTAGTGGAGAATGCCGGAGATGCTACCGAATTCTGGAAACAGGCTCTTCATGGTATTATTGAATGTATACCGGGACTAATATTTGTCCTAATTATACCTATAGTTGCAGTCGCTGTAGCCATAAAGAAAAAATTCATCTGCAACACCGAAGAAAAAAAGCCCAGCTTCATATATCAGGGTATATGCCTTGGAATAGGCCTTGTCTTTTACGTGATAGCTATACTTATACTTCCTGTTGGAGGAAAAGAGGATTTCAGTGCTTATGACCTCTATCACAAAGATTTCATGCTTGATATGGGAATCGAAAGACTCGGACTCATAACAGGTACAAGAAAGGATATCCATGCATTCCTGTTTGGTGACAAAGAAGAAATAAATATAGAGAAAACAGGCAATCTGTCTTCACTTGTTATAGAAGATAAACCTAAGGAGCCCACTCCGGTACCTACAGCTGTACCCACCGAGATTCCGGCGCCTACTGAAATAACTGACGAAGCAAAGGAACCGGATGCTACCCCTACGCCGAGTCCTTCGCCGCTTCCTACCCCTACTCCGATAGACACTTCGCCAAACGTGCTTGACATAGACTTCGCTGCTCTTGCAGAAACCGAGAAGAACAGTGAAATAAGAGCTGTGCATCAGTATATGTCGGAACAGGAGCCTACAAAGAAAAACGAATATACCGGAATGTTCAAGGACTTTAACTTCATATATCTTGTTTGCGAGGGATTCTCTCCCTGGGCGGTAGATGAAAATGTGACGCCTACTTTGTACAGGCTCACCCATGAAGGTATAGTACTCAAGAACTTCTATACCCCTATCTGGTATACAAGTACCAGTGACGGAGAGTATGTTGCGCTTCAGGGACTTGTTCCTTACAGCTCGAACAGCTTTAAGCGTTCAAAACACAACAGCCTTCCCATGTGTTTCGGATGGCAGTTCTTAAAGCTTGGCTATACCAGCAGGGCTTATCATGCCCATACAGCCACATACTACGGGCGAAACGAGACACATCCGAACCTGGGTTATGAGTTTAAGGCAAAGAAGGCAGGCCTCGAGATGACCGATGTATGGCCTGAATCCGATCTCGAGATGATACAGAATTCCCTGCCCGACTATATAAACGACGAACACTTCCATGTATATTATATGACTGTATCGGGACATATGGAATACACCTTTGCCGGCAATACACAGGCTACCAGGAACAAGGATGCTGTAGCGGATCTTCCGTATTCATCGAATGCGAAGGCTTACATTGCATGCAACAAAGAGCTTGACAAGGCTCTGGAATACCTCATACAGGAACTGGAAAAGGCAGGCATAGCCGATAAAACGGTTATCGCATTCTCCGCAGACCACTATCCTTACGGCCTTGAGAAGGAATATATCGACGAACTTGCTGGACATGAGGTCGAAAAAGAATTTGAATTATACAAGAATTACGGAGTTATCTGGTCTGAGGCCATAAAAGAGCCGATAGAAGTGGAGAAGCCCTGCTCAAGCCTTGATCTGGTCCCCACTCTGTCGAATCTGTTCGGACTCGAATATGATTCAAGGCTTCTGATGGGATCGGATATACTGTCGGATTCACCCGCACTTGTTATATTTTCGGACAAGAGCTTCATCACCGATTACTGTATGTACAATGTAAACAACAGGAAGGTTACGATGCTGAAAGACGTTGAACTGCCCGAAGATTATATAGCAAATGTTACCGCTATCGTGAAGAACAAGTTCAACATTTCGAAGAGTATTTTGGTAAACGATTACTATAAATACATCATGGACTATATTCCGAATGTTGTGACGGAACGGCCCCATTATCCGGCAAATGAGTAGTGCAATATTCTAATAAAAAATTTTGCTTGCAAAATCTTTAAAAACAATGTATTATATACAATAAGAGTGGTATAATCTGAAAATTGTTATACTTTAGGGCTCACTTAAAGAAAGGTTGGTGTTATATGGTGGAGAAAAGAAGAGACAAAAGACTTCCGGTTTTTTCCATGAAACTTGAAATAAGTTCATTATTTAAGCAGGATAATCAGGTTATAAAGGATCTTGACGCACCTATAGACGTTGAAAATATCTCCAAGGGCGGTATAGGTTTTTCATCCAAAACGGATATTCCGCTTGGATATTATTTCAATGCATGCATACAGCTCGGAAACGAAGAAGCAAAGCTGTACTGCGTAGTCAAGATTATCCGCAGGGAGATACGTCAGGACGGAACCATATTCTATGGTTGCGAAATGGTCGGACTTGCTCCTGTATTTACCTATATATTTGAAGAGTATGAGAGTTCTTTAAGCGAAGAAGACCTAAAGATTTAAGATAAGACAGTATAAAGAGAGTATACAATAAAAGAACCGCCTCGAAAGAAGCGGCTCTTTTTAGTTCTTGTTACAACCTGTTTTCTAATATTCCTTTATAAAATATATTTATAAACCACCTATTAGTCAATTCGATTATAACCTGTGAGTGTTATTAGCACTTTGTTACGTTTGCAGCCTGAGGACCCTTTTCGCCGTCTACAACGTCAAATGTAACAGCCTGGCCTTCGTCTAATGACTTGTAGCCGTCCATGTTAAGTGCTGAGAAATGAACAAATACGTCATTTCCTTCTTCATCAGAGATGAATCCGTAACCCTTCTTGGAATTGAACCACTTTACAGTTCCC
>JAEEKN010000362.1 GCA_016282435.1 Lachnospiraceae bacterium
GGAAAAGTTCGGGATTACACGTGTGTATCTTACTCTGCTTCAGGATGGATTGGGTTTTGGCATTCCTGACGAAGCAATAGATTATGTAGATCCTGATGTTCCGAGCTCCTTTGAAACAGTAAAACTGTTTCGCGGTCCTGCAGTGTGGCATCCTGAAAGCTATAGTGGTGAATATGTTCTTTATGACATATGCAAATCTGAGGAAAGCTGTCGGAAAGAAATAACGGATTTAGTTCAGATATTCATTGAAAGAGCCGTACCGTATATCAAAAAATTAACGCTGTAATGTATTGATAACAAGAGTACATAAGTATCCTTATGATAAATCTTGTAAATACAAAAATGATTCTTTTGTAAGGCTACTTAAATTGGAAATTTGATTTGTAAGAGTGAAAATACTTATGCATGGACAGGAGAGAGAGCTCGATTCGGATTGCTCAATGAGGAGCGGCAGATTAAAGGCTTTGTTGAAATATGAAGACAATATATAAATCTGAAGAAGGTAAAAGAAAAATACTGGATTTGTACGATAGTCAGCTTTCAAGACTTACGAATCCTTGGAAAGATGTCTATGTAGATACCTCCTATGGACGGACACATATTGTAGAGACCGGTAATTTTTCGGGAGAGCCGCTTTTGGTTTTTCACGGAGGAAATGCTACCACGGCATATAATCTTCTTGCCTGCGATTTTATCATGAAAGATTTTCATATCTATGGGGTTGATATGGTAGGCCATCCCGGAAAAAGTGCGGAAACAAGTTTGCCGGCTAAAGGGTACGATTATGGAAAGTGGGTCAATGAAGTAATAGATGGTCTTAAGTACGATAAGATCAGCCTGTTCGGCGGATCTTTTGGGGCAGGAGTGATCGCTAAGACAATGTGTGTTTGCCCCGATAAGATTAAAAGGGTTGCTCTGTATGTTCCCTCCGGAATAAAGAATGCACCCGCTATAAACAGCGCAAGTATGATGCTGCCGATGATTGCTTATTGGGTTGTCGGAAAAGATAAATGGCTGAAGAAGTGTATGCTTCCTATGGCTGTTACAGAAAACAATATTACTGATGATATATATGAAACAGCAAAGCTTAGCATTGACTACGTAAAAGTTAAGACCGGAATGCCAAGCGATGTTGATGGGGGATTGATGAGAAAGTGTAATGCCCCCACGCTTGTTATGGCTGCAGAGAAAGATTGTCTCTTTCCGGGTGGTGGTGTGATTGAAAGAGCAAAAAGGATCATTCCGAACTGCAAGACCTATCTTCTGAAGGGCCGTGGCCATATGAACTTCCTTACGGAAGATGAGAAGAAGATGATAGTGGATTTTTTGTTGGGTAAGTAAATATCTTTTGCTAACTTAGTAAAGGGAGCGGACTTGTGAAAGAAAAACCTGAGGTTGTGTACCACGGCAGCCAGTATAAATTTGATGTTATATCAAGAAGTATGTTCCGTCTCTGATCACAAGCATTATTTGCTTGCCGATAAGCGTGGTTATTCTGATAAACAGCTCTAAATATATGAATTTCAGTTTGATGTCTGTTGTAATAATATTTGCCAGCATTATTTTGATGATGGCTAATCTGAAATTTGCACATTGGCTTATGCATAGATTTGGGAAGCAACTCGGATAATATTTTAGTTTTACTTGCTATATGATCATTTAGGTTGTTATCTAATATTCCAAGGAGTGATTATGTGTAGCTGCGATGAGTGCTATGAAATGAGACAGCCACAAACGATGAAGTGTCCCACGTGTGGCAAGAATACATATGTTGGTCAAGTAAAGGGCATTAGTAGTGTGTGGTTGTGTTCAAATTGTGGGGAAGGCGTGGCGAGTGCCGGAGGCTTCCCACCTGCATGCCATAATGAAAAAGAATATTCTTTATATATAGAAAGACCGGAAGATAACAAAAAGTGGATTAAATTGGCTGGGATTTTGAATAAAAATATATTAGATACCAGGAAAGAATTTGATAAAGATTCTACCTTGGAGATACATCTTAGGATAGATTCTTGCCTGAAGATATATGAAGCTTTGATTGAAGCTGATATTTCTTGTGTGGTAGATCCTATGCTATTACAGGATTATAGTAGAATACTTAACTGCAAATATAGATAAAAACAAACTTTAAAGTAGCAGCAATCAAGAACGCGCGTTATCTAAAATTATTATAAATCACATATTTCATTGTAAAAACCCCATAAAAACAGTAAAATGTATTGAGTTATACCCTTAAGGGTAAGTCTGTTTTGATATGGGGTTTTGAAATGGATATTTCTAAGCAGCAAGATGTTCCGCTCTATAGTGCGCTCGAGAAGTTCAGACGTCTCAGAGTGGTACCTTTCGATGTTCCCGGACACAAGAGGGGACGCGGAAATAAGGGTTTGGTTGATTTTCTCGGACAGCAGTGTGTCGAGATAGATGTTAATTCAATGAAACCGCTTGATAATCTGTGCCATCCGGTATCTGTTATCAAGGAAGCAGAAGAGCTTGCGGCCGATGCCTTTGGTGCGGCACATGCTTTCTTTATGGTGGGAGGAACCACCGGAGCTGTTCAGAGTATGGTCTTTACTGCCTGCAAAAGGGGCGACAAGATCATCATGCCCAGAAATGTTCATAAGAGTGCCATCAATGCCCTTGTGCTTTGCGGCGCTGTTCCCGTATATATAGATCCGAAGGTCGATACCGCTCTCGGAATCCCTCTCGGAATGGAAATAGAGGATGTCAGAAAGGCTGTTAAGGAAAATCCCGACGCCAAGGCCATCCTTATTAATAACCCTTCTTATTACGGCATTTGTTCCGATCTTCAGTCAATCGTAAATCTTGCCCATGAAAACGGCATGCTTGCGCTGGTTGATGAAGCTCACGGAACCCATCTGTATTTTGGCGACAACCTGCCTCTTAACGGAATGGCAGCAGGCGCCGATATGTCAGCCGTATCCATGCACAAATCAGGCGGATCCC
>JAEEKN010000363.1 GCA_016282435.1 Lachnospiraceae bacterium
ATTACTATGCATCGAAATCTTCGGAATAATGAGGAACTGAGATATGAATATTAAAGTACAGGGGTTTAATCTGACTTCTAACTATGGTCTGAAAAGTACACAGGATCGGTTGGACAGACAGAATAAGAGGGATACCAAGGTTGCATTCTTTGAAGGGCAGAAGGAAAAACTGAAAAGTATGAAAGCGGATTCCTTAGAGGATATTGCCAGAAAACTGGATATGCTCCAAGGCTATAATGAGCAGATAGATGTGGCTAAGAAAGAATATAATCATTCTCAGATGTTCCGTGCTATGGACGAAGCAAGAGAAAAAGCAGAAAAGATTAAGGAGCAGGCTGAAAAGTATGCTCCGAAGACTGCTGAGGAACGAATTGAGGATATGATTGAAGAGGCAACCGGCACAGATGAAAATGAAGGAATGATGTCTGAAATGCTGGAGGAGATTTCTGACTCGGCTGAGGAAATGCAGGAAGCTATTGAGGGAAATATGGAAAAGACTGCAAAGGTTTTGGAGAAAAATCCGTCGGATATGGTTGCTGAAACAGAATTGGTTTCTGAAGGAGCAACTGTGACTGCTTTGGAAAACGGTATGAAGATAGAAGATGACGGTGATTTACTGTACTATAAGAGAATAGACATTTTAATATAGCGAATTATGAGCATAGTTTATAAAGAACAACTTTAAAAGGAGGAAGAAACAATGTTTGTACCTTCGATTTCAGGTAATAGTTTTAATAATGGTGTTTTCCCAAGCAAAAATACCAGTGGTAATTCAAAACCTGTCTGGGATGGAAAGAAGTCTTTTACGTATTTAGAAGATATGAATAAGGCAGGTCTTGATTATGGAGCACAGGCAACAAAATACTATTCTTCAAAGACATCATCGGATGAAGAAATGTCCGTAGAAGATCTGAAAAAACAGATAGGTGAATGGTTTTCAGAATATACCCTTACAGATCGTGAACCCAAAAATGTAGTTAATGGAAAGCATTATCTATATATAGATGATAGCCAGCTTAATAAAATGGCAAAGGATCCTGCATACAGGGCAAAGGTTTACGGATTGATGGACCGTGAGATGGAGACAGGAAAAGAGTATACCTTGACATACAGTGACGGAAAGAAAAAGACTTCACATTGTACCGGAAGTATATTTTCGCTTTGTGAAAAGAACAAAAAATATGCTTGCGCGGATGGTATACCGTATCTTGGTAGTTGTAATACTGATGCAGGATGGTCAACATCGGATTCTCATATTCAGGTGAGGAATATGAGTTTTCTATATGATAATCTTGATCCTGCAAAGTCAGCCAGAAAGAGCAGAACTATGGCTGCAAAGGAACAGGCGAAGCAATCAGAGAAAAAGAGAGCCGAGAAAAAGAAAGCTGAAAAGGAAGAAGTAGTCAGGAAAGAGAAAAAACGCATAGAAAAGAAGAAAGAAACTGAGAGGATAGCCAAAGAAAAAATTATAGAAGAACAGAACAATAAGAAAGATTCTGTTTTGGGAAATACTCTTTTAGAACCAGCTAAAATTTTCTTCGGAAAATATATTGATATAGAAATATAAAGAAGAGGTAGGATAAGACTATGACAATAAACGGGATAAATGGACAAAATTATGGCACAAAATCTTTTATGATGGATATGGGTTCTGATTCAACGAGCAAGAATCTTCAGAGTCAGATAGCAAATGCTCAAAAGCAGATGCAGGAACTTGGTTCAAATAAGGATATGTCACCTGAAGCAAAAATGGAAAAACGCAAGGAGCTCCAGGAGCAGATAAACGAGCTCCAAAATCAGTTACGCCAGCATCAGATAGAACAGAGAAAAGAGAATCTTCAAAGAAGTACATCTTCCATGGAGGATATGCTCGGAGGAAACAGGCAGAACAGCCAGCCGTCCGCAGGCGGTGCAGGAATGTCAGGCGGAAACATGCAGGCGATCCTGTCAGCTGATTCGGCTATGACGCAGGTAAAAGCACAGGGGAAAGCCAGAGCACAGGTGAAAGGAGAAACAAAAATCCTAAAGGCGGAGATCAGGCAGGACGTAGCCCGCGGTGGCAATGTGGAAAAGAAACAGGAACAATTAGAAAAGACAGAAGCAAGGGCACAGAAGCTTGAAAACGTAATTGTGGAATTATCAGGTAAAGGGTTGGCTGCTTTTAAGGAATATAAAGAGAATAACTGTCTATCGGAGGACTCTTCAAGAAAGATACCGGATGAGTATATAAATCAATTAGACCATTTACATGTTTTAACAGAGGAAGAACTTAAAAGAGTATCTGATTCCCATAATGGAGAGGAAATCCTGTCTGACATGGAAGCGTCTGATCCGAAGGCATTCAAGGAATATCAGGCTTTAAAGGCGAAGAGCCGGAATGAAGGTTTTGACCCTTACTATAATGAAGTGCTATATATGGTAAAATGGCAGATGAAAAAAGAACTTCCTCAACTTGAAGCGTGGAAAATGATGGGATCATAATGTGATATTATAAAAGGATCAAATGATGATATCTTGAGCTGACTAAATGGTCGGCTCTTTTTTTACGTTGCCTTTTTACTCAAAAGATGGTAAAATATAATGTCGTATAATATTTTCCGATGGAGAGGGGATTATTATGGATTTTCAGAAATTCCTTGAGTATTATGAATGTAAAGCATGCATTATATCAGTGGAGACATATCCTGACGGGACATATGGAAATATACGGGTGGTAACCGGCAACAAGGCACATTGTGATGATGTGGCTATGATCACGGGACATCCTGCTGTAGAGGATTCGCCTTATGAAATGAGCTTCCCAAAGGATATGAACTTTGAGGAGTTTTGTTATAGAAGTGCAGTACTTAAAAAACAGCTTCATACATATGTAAATCTGTATCAGATGGGACTCTGGCTTGAAATATATATGCTTCCGCTTGAGTCGGATAAAGAAAACACCTCATATTGCTTATATGCATATAATGTATCCCCTAAAGCAAATGCGGCCACAATGTCGGATCTTTCGCCGGACCTGCTTTCCGATGTACTTTCGGCATGCATAAAACTTCGCGGTGCACGGGATTTTGAAACGGCTATCAAAGAGGTTATAACGGATATCCGTAATGTATGTGAAGCCAGAAGATGTTGCATCCTTCTGGTGGATGACGAGGAACAGAGCTGCTCGATACTGGCCGATGTATTGGGACCCGGCGTGGAAAAACCTCACGGAGCAAGCATGGACAAAAGCTTTTACAGTGTGGCTAAGACATGGGAAGCAACACTTGCCGGGAGTACCTGCCTGATCATCAAAAATCCGCACGACATGGAAGTGATAAAAGAACGTAATCCGGGCTGGTACGCCTCTTTGGCTAAGGCAACGGTTCAGAGCCTGGTCCTTTATCCGTTAAAGCATAACGATAAACTGCTCGGCTATATCTGGGCATCCAATTTTAATACAG